>NZ_JBFTZS010000046.1:0-16035 GCF_056406675.1 Caulobacter sp. P1_B12_2
GTGTACGGTCGAGCTGTGACCTAAATCCAGTTCCCGGTGACCTGCATCACCCCTAGAAAACCGAGAAGCCAGGTCAATGGAATCTGGGGCAGGGCGAACACGGCGGCCGGAATTCTGTAGCCCTTCGCCAAGATGATAGCCGCCAGGCCGAGGACGATGCTGGCGTGAAATGCGTACCAGAGCGCGTCGAGCACCCACGCGGGATGAACAGGCTGCGCACCGGGGTTTATCCGAAACATTTCCCCCAAGGCTCCGTCGAAAAGCGGCGGCAGGGCGGACGCGAGCACGAGCGGAAACTGGATCGCGCGAGGCCGCAACCCGGCCCATCGCGCGATTGAGTAAACCACGAGCGCTAAAGCCATCTCGCTCAGAATAAGGGTCAGCACGGTCAGGCGGCCGCTTCGGCAGGGCGCGTCGCCACGTTCTTGCGCCCGTTCCATTCCACCAGCACCGACGGCTTCACCGGCTCGCCGCGCGCCTCGGCGATCAGCTGGTTGGTGCGGGTTTCGATGACGTCTTCCATCTTGGCCATGAACTCGGCCTTCGACAGGCCCGGCGGGATCGGCGGCAGGAACTCCACCGTGGCCTGGCCGGGGGTCTTCTTCTTGTCGGTCTGCTTCCAGAAGCAGCCCAGGTTCGTCGCCACCGGCACGACCGGCAGGCCGAAGTCCTGGCTCATGTAGTAGACGCCGGTGCGGTAGCGGAACCGCTCGCCCGGCGCGGCCAGGTGGCCCTCCGGATAGATGAGGATGCGCCGCCCCTCGGCGGCCACCTGGGCGGCGCTGGMCGATAACGCCTTGCGGGCTTCCGGCCCGCCGCAGCTGTCGACCACGATGGCCCCGAACTTCTTGAGGATCTGGCCGACCAGGGGGAACTTCTCCAGGTGGTCGCCGGTCACGAAGCTGAGGTTGTCGACATTGGCGAACATCACGAAGCCGTCGCCCCAGCTGTGGTGCTTGGCGGCGATGATGAAGGCGCCCTTGGGCAGGTTCTCCTGGCCCTTCAGGTCGATCCGGACGCCGGCGAAGGTGCGCAGCGCCCAGATCATCCGCTGGCTGTAGAGCCGCAGGGCGAAGGCGATCGGCTTGCGGCCCGGGAGCAGGGCGGAGAGGGCGGCCGACAGGCCGTAGAAGATCGACAGAACCCAATAGTAGGCGTTGAACAGCGCGCTGCGCATGGTTCGGTTTTCCTAGAGCGGGTGAGGGGTTATCGCGCGGACAGCACAGCCTGGACGGCGGCGGTCATCAAGGGGGCGTGAGCCGAAAGAGCGTCGTCGCCCAGGCGGCCGTAGGCCTTGTTCTGGGCGGTCTGGGTGATCACGCCGATGGCCATGGCGGCGACCACGCGCGGGTCGCCCGGCGGCAGCTCGGTGTYCATCATCGCCCGCTTGATGAGGCCCTCGACCATGGTCACCGGGTCGCGGCCGTCTTCCTGATAATAGGGCAGGAAGTGATGCAGCTGCAGCAGATGGAAGGCGAACAGCAGCCAGTCCTCGTCGGCCACCGTGCAATAGGCGCGAACCACGGCGGCGGCCTTGGCCTGGATGCCGGTCGCCAGGTCGGCGTTGACCGTGATCAGGTCCGAAAGCCGGCGGTGGGTGGCCATGAACAGGCCGAGAGCCAGCTCGTCCTTGCTCTTCCAGTGACGATAGATCGCGCCTTCCGACACCCCGGCCTTGGCGGCGATCAGCTTGGTGGTGGCCGCGTCGACGCCGCGGTCGACGAAGACCTCGAGGGCGGCGCGTTCGATCTTTGGCTTGGCGTTCATGAGGTGAAGCTAGCACGCCGCGACCGGAATGCAAGTGAACACTCACATCAGGCAGAGGGCCGTTGACCGCCGCGGGGCCGGCGGCTTAAGCCCGGCCATGGTCCAGACGATCCTGATCTATTCGATGGGCGAGATCCTCGGCGACAGCCTGATCAAGCTGCCCTTCATCGCCGGCCTGCGCGAGACCTTCCCTCGGGCCCGGATCACCTGGTGCGCGGCCAAGGGGGGAACGATGTACGCCGGGCCGCTCAAGCCCGTGGTCGCGGGCTATATCGACGAAATCCTGACCGACGGACCGACCGGCGCCAAGCCGCTGGACGCCCTGCCGTGGGTCAAGCCGTTCGGCGGCCGGACCTTCGACCTGGTGATCGACACCCAGGAGAACCTGCGCCGCAGCCTGGTGGCGAAACGGGCGGCCAAGGGGCGCTTCATCTCCGCAGCCGCCCAGGCCCGCAAGCCGGACTGGCCCGCCGCCGTGGTCGATCGCCTGGCGCGGTTGCTGTTCCTGGCCAGCGACGGCGCGGGAGCGCCGCGTCCCCTGGCTCTGTCCGATCCCGCCGCCACGGATGCGGCCCGCGCCCTTCTGCCGACCGCCCGCCTTGGCGGTCCGGTCTATGTCGGCCTGGCCCCCGGGGCTGGCGGCCAGGACCGCCGCTGGCCGCTGGAAAGCTATCTCGACCTGGCCCGGCGCATCGAGGCGTCCGGCCGCAAGGCGGTGTTCTTCTTCGGTCCCGACGAGGCCGCCGATCTGGAGATCGCGCGCGCGGCGGTTCCCCAGGCCCTGTTCCCGGAAAAGGACCGCACCGACGGCTTCACCAGCGTGAAAGGACCGTTGCTAGCCATCGCCCTGGCCGGCCGCCTGACCGCCGCCGTCGCCAACGACGCGGGCCCGGGCCACATGCTGGCGGCCGGCGGCGCGCCGCTGCTGTCGCTGCAGCAGGACCATCGCAAGGCCGCCAAGTTCCGTCCCGCCGCGACGCGCCTTGAGCTGCTGGTCGCGGAAGACTACGGACAGGACATGGCCGCCCTGCCGCTGGATGTGGTGGACGCCGCCCTGCAACGCCTGATCGCCGGAGTTTCCTAAAATGCCCATCCTCGCGCCCGTCTCGGCCGGCGAACTGATCGACAAGATCACCATCCTGAGGGTCAAGGCGCTGCGGATCGGCGATCCGGCCAAGGAGGCCAACGTCCAGGCCGAACTGGCCCTGCTGGAGGAGACCGCCGCGCGTGAACTCCAGCACTCGCCGGAGCTGGAGGATCTGATCACCCAGCTGACCGAGATCAACGCCGCCCTGTGGGACATCGAGGACGGCAAGCGCGACTGCGAACGCCGCCAGGACTTCGGACCCGAGTTCGTCGCGCTGGCCCGCCGCGTCTATATCGACAACGACCGCCGCGCCGCCGTGAAGCGCCAGATCAACACCCTGGTCGGCTCCGATATCGTCGAGGAAAAGAGCTACAAGCCTTACCTGGCGGGGTAGGTCGCCAGCCGCTCCAGCAGCGGCGCCAGCGCGTCGAGCAAGGCCTCGACGTCGCCGGGCTGGCCCGTCTGGGCGAAGACGTCCTCGAACTCGGCGATCTCCAGGCCGATCACCCGATTGCGGGCCAGGACGACGCCGGCCTCGCGCAGGTCGGCGAAGCTCAGGCCGTCGGCGACGCTGTATTCGGTGGGGACCAGGCCCGGGTTCAGCACATCGCAGTCGAGATGCACATAGACCGGGCGGTCGCCGATCGCGGCGGCCAGGCGTTGCGCGATCCCGGGGCCGGCCGCCACCACGCGCGGCCCGCCGGCGGCGATCAGGGCGACCTCGCACGCATCCAGGTCCCGAGCCCCGACCAGCACGACATCGGCCAGGTTCAACCCTTCGCCCAGCCCCGTCTCCCAGACGCCCGCGGCCCCGGTCAGGACCATGCCGCCCAGATAGCCCGTGGTGGAATGGGCGGGCTGATTGCAGTCGCCGTGGGCGTCGAACCAGACGATCAGGACGTCGGGATGATGGCGCAGCACGACGGGCAGGGCGGCGATCGAGGCGGCGCAGCGTGCTTGGGCGACCAGCGAGGCCTTGCCGTCGGCCAGCACCGCGTCCAGCCGCGCGGCCAGGGCGTCCAGTCCGGGACGCGCCGCCTCCAGCTCTTCGGACCATCCGGCCGCCAGCGGCGGCGCCTGAACGCCCACGCGCTCGGCGCGGAGGCCCAGACGGGCTTCGAGCGCCGCGCCGACCGCCAGGGCGCCGGCGACGCCGCGCGGATTGCGATCGCCGGAGCGACCTTGAAAGACGGTGAGGGCCAGAGTGGACATGGACCCTAACTAGTGGCGGACCAGCGTTCCGCCAACCCCAGGTCAAGCCGCCTAAGCCCGCTTGCCGACCGTCTCCTCGACCCGCTCCTCGAAGTCGCCGAGATTGCCGAACAGGTTCTCGATGGCGAACACCAGGCCGAACACCCGGGCGGCGTCGTCGAAGCCCAAGGCGCGGGTGCCGCCGCCGGCCCGCAGGGTCTCGACCGCGCTCTGGAAGGCCTGGTGCGCCTCGGCGAAGGCCAGACGATCCGGGCGCGGACCGCCCGACAGCAAGGCCGCGCACGCTCGCAGGAAAGTCGCGCTGGCGTTCAGCATGGCGGCCGAGGGCAGGGCTAGGCCCGGCGAGGGGAAGGTCTCGCGCAACGCCCGGCCGATCATCACGCTGTCGTTGCGCAGCCGCCAGAGCGTGCGGGGCAGGGCGTCGGTCACCGAATGGTCGCTCAGCTTGCTGGCGCTCTCGCGGTCGGCCTCGGTCATGGCGGTCTGCAGCTTGGACAGGGCTTTCAACGTGTCGTCATAGGCGGCGCGGGCGTCCAGCTCGGTCGCGCCGCCCTTCAGCTTCAGGGCGTAGTGCTCCAGCAGGTCGGCCAGCAGGCCGGCCACCGTGTTGGCGTTGTCGATCACTGTGGCGTGGGCCCGGGCCGGGAAGATCAGCAGGGTGGCGGCGATGCCCACCACGCTGCCGACCGTGATCTCGGCCGTCCGCAGGAAGGCGGCGACCAGCGGATCCATGTGCGTCGTCGTGCCGATCAGCATGATCACGGCGGTGACCGGGGCCACCTTGAAGGCCGGTCGGACGGCGGCCAGGAAGGCCAGCAGGGCGGCGGTGACCGCCAGGATCGGGCCGCCGGCGTCGGGCCAGCGGGCGTGCAGCATGGCGGCCCCCGCGCCGACAGCGGCCCCGACGACCGTGCCCATCAGCCGCTCGATCGAGGCGGTGATGGTCGCGCCGAGGCTCGACTGGACGATGATCACGGCGGTGAACACCGCCCAATAGCCCTGCGGCAGCCGCAGCAAAGTGGCGAGAGCATAGGCGGCGACGACCGCCGCCGACACCCGGATGGCGTGGCGCAACTCGGTCTTGCGGGTGACGGCCTTGGCCAGGGCGGCTCGGGACAGCTCCAGGCCGACGAACCGCCGCCAGTCGCTGGGGGCGGCTTCGGGCATCTAGGCGACCGCCTCGCGCAGCATTTCCAGCGCCGTCCGCACGGCGGCCAGCTGCACGCCCTCGCGCGTCTCGCCGTCGAAGAGTTCGTGCCGATGGATGACCGAGCGATTGGCGCGGGCCACGGCGAAATGCACCGTGCCAACCGGCTTCAGCGGCGAGCCGCCGCCGGGACCCGCCACGCCGGTGATCGAGACGGCGACGTGACCATTGCTGGCCTCCAGCGCGCCCTCGGCCATCCACCGCGCCACTACCTCGGACACCGCCCCGTGGTCGGCGATCAGGTCGCCCGGCACGCCCAGCATCTCGGACTTGGCGCGGTTGGTGTAGGTGACGAAGCCGCGCTCGAAGACGTCGGAGGCGCCAGAAATGTTGCAGATCGCACCGGCGACCAGGCCGCCGGTGCAGCTCTCGGCCGTGACCAGCCGCAGGGACTTCTCCCGCGCCTCGTCGATCAGCAGGCGGGCCAGGGTCTGGATTTCGAGCGGGAACATCGGAGACTCCTGCGCCTTGAGGCGGGGACACACACTCACACCACGGTCAGCGGTCGAATGGCAATGTGGATGGGGTGAGTGAGTGTCCCCATCTTCGCCCTGACACCTAGCCCGGCGTCTCGACCACGGCGATCGCCTGGGCGGCCAAGCCTTCGCCGCGGCCGGTGAAGCCCATGCCCTCGGTGGTGGTCGCCTTGACGCTGACCCGGTCGAGCGGCAAGTCGAGGATCTGAGCCAGGCGCTCACGCATCGCCGCGCGGTGCGGTTTGATCTTCGGCCGCTCGCAGATCAGCGTCACGTCGACATTGACCAAGGTTCCGCCGCGTTGACGGACTAGATCCACGGCATGGATCAGGAACTTGTCCGAGGACGCGCCCTTCCATTGCGGATCGGTGGGCGGGAAGTGGTCGCCGATGTCGCCTTCGCCGATCGCGCCCAGGATGGCGTYGGTCAGGGCGTGCAGGCCGGCGTCGGCGTCCGAATGGCCGATCAAGGTCTCATCGTGGGCGATCTCGACGCCGCACAGCCAGACGGATTCGCCGGGTCCCCAGCGATGGGCGTCGAAGCCCTGGCCCATGCGGGTGATCCGCGCGCGGCCCGCCAACGTCTCGGCCATGGCGAAGTCCTCCGGATAGGTCAGTTTCATCAGCATCGGGTCGCCGGGCGTGACCACTACGCGGCCGCCGTGGCGCTCGACCACCTGGCCGTCGTCGGTGGGTTCGTCCGGACCCGTCCAGGCGGCGTAGGCCGCCAGCAGCCGGTTTCGGCGGAAGGCCTGGGGGGTCTGGGCGCGCCACAGATCGTTACGCGGTTTCGTGACAACGGCCGCGTCGAGCGCCCCGCTTTTCAGCGTATCGGCGACGGGCAAGGCCGGAATCGCGCCATCGGCGTCGTCGAGGGCCTTCAGCACAGCCTGAATTGTTGCGGCGCCGAGGAAGGGTCGCGCGGCGTCGTGGATCAGCACCGGCTCTTCCGCAGGCCGGTCGGCGAGGACCGCGAGACCGGCCTGGACGGAAAGGGCGCGAGTCGCGCCGCCGGGCGTCGTCGTCCAGCCGGACAGCCCCGTCAGGGCGCTCTCCAGCGTCGCCCGCGCGTCAGGATCCGCCACGATCACAAGCTTTTGTGCGCCACCGGACAGCAAGGCTTCGGCCGACCAGCGCAGCACGGTTTTCCCCGCCAGAGCACGCCATTGCTTGGCCTGGCCAGGGCCGGCCCTGGTCCCGGAACCGGCGGCGACGATGACGGCGGAGAAGGTCATGAGGGCTGTTTAGCCGTGCACCGAAACTTGTCCAGAGATAGAGCCTTTACTGCGCCGCACAAATTGCCTAAAAACAGTGCGGTGGGGATGCATATAAAATGAGCAACAGTCTCGCAGTCGGCAAGGTCGAGGTGCCCGGGCGTGTGTGGATCGCACCGATGACGGGTGTCTCGGACCTGCCTTTCAGAGAAACCGCCACCCGCCTCGGCGCGGCCTATGTGGCGACCGAGATGGTGGCTTGCGCCGAGTTCGCGCGCGGGCGGCCCGAAGCCGTGCGCCGCGCCGCGGTGGGCGAGGGCCTGCCGCTGATGGTCGTGCAACTGGTCGGCCGCGATCCCGGCTTCATGGGTCAGGGCGCGCGGATGGCCGCCGACGCCGGGGCCCAGATCATCGACCTGAACTTCGGCTGCCCGTCCAAGCAAGTCACCGGCGGCGTGGCCTCGGGCTCGGCCCTGATGCGCGAACCGGACCTGGCCGAAGCCCTGGTCGCCGCCGCCGTCAAAGCCGTGGACGTTCCGGTCACCGTCAAGATGCGCCTGGGTTGGGACGACGACAGCCGCAACGCCGCCGACATCGCCCGCCGGGCCGTCGACGCCGGCGCCCAGGCCATCACCGTCCACGGCCGCACCCGCTGCCAGTTCTACAAGGGCGAGGCCGACTGGGAGGCCGTCGCCGCCGTCAAGGCGGCGGTCGGCGTGCCGGTGCTGGTCAACGGCGACATCGTCGACGGCGACACCGCTCGCCAGGCCCTGGATCAATCCGGCGCCGACGGCGTGATGATCGGACGCGGCGTCTATGGCCGCCCCTGGATCGCCCAGGCCATCGAGGCGGCGTTGCGGGGCGAGGGCTTCCGCGAGCCGGACGCCGAGGAGCGCCTGGCCATCGCCGTCACCCATTTCCGCCGCAGCCTGGACTTCTACGGCCAGAGCGTCGGCCTGAAGATGTTCCGCAAGCACCTGGCTTCTTACATCGAGGCCGCRCCGTGGCCTGACAGCGAGGAAGCGCGTCGCGCCGCCCGCGCCACCCTGTGCCGGCTGGAAGATCCCGCCGCGATCGAGGACGGCCTGGCCGCCCTGTGGCTGGACGGAAGGAGACTGGCCGCATGACCGATCACGCCCGCATGTCCCCGACCAAGGTCTCCGACAGCCTGAAGACCGCGGCCTTCGATCTCAGCCCCGAGCCCGCCCTGGTGGTCGACCGCGAGGGGGCTCTGGTCGCGGTCAACGAGGCCGCCGAGGCGCTGTTCGGCCAAGGCCTGTCGCTGCTGGCCCGCGGCCGGTTCCGCGCCGCCCTGCCGCCAGGCTCGGTGCTGGTCTCGATGATGGACCGCGCCCTCTTCGAAGGGGCCCTGGTCCGCGAGCATGGGGTCGAGGTCAATCTGTTCGGCCAGCCGCCGTTCGAGGCGGACGGCGCCGCCGCGCCGCTGGGCGACGGCTCGGTGCTGCTGACGCTGCATGTCAAGGGCGTGCTGGGCGTCGAACGGGCCTCCGACGCAGCCGGCCTGCGCTCGGTGGTCGGCCTGGGCCGCATGCTGGCCCACGAGATCAAGAACCCGCTGGCCGGCATCCGCGGCGCGGCCCAACTGCTGAAGACCGGCGCCAGCGCCGCCGATCAGCCGTTGGCCCAGCTGATCGTCGACGAGACCGACCGCATCCGCCGCTTGGTCGACCGCATGGAGGCCTTCTCCGACGAGGTTCCGGGTCCGCGCGAGGCGGTCAACATCCACCAGGTGCTGGACCGCGTCCGCGCCCTGGTCGTCAACGGCGTCGCCGACGGCCTGGCGCTGCAGGAGCACTACGACCCCTCGCTGCCCGACGTCTGGGGCGACGAGGACCACCTGATCCAGGTGTTCCTGAACCTCGTGAAGAACGCCGCCGAGGCCGCCCACATGCGCGGCGACGGCCTGGGCATCCTGTCGATCCACACCGCCTGGCGCCCTGGCGTTCGAGTGCGCGGCGCCGACGGCAAGGCCTCGGCCGGCGCGCCCATCGAGATCCGGGTCGAGGACAATGGCCCCGGCGTGCCCGAGAGCCTGCGCGACCACCTGTTCCAGCCCTTCGTCACCACCAAGGCCAACGGCACCGGCCTGGGCCTGGCGCTGGTCACCAAGCTGGTGACCAGCCACGGCGGACTGATCGACTTCGAATCCGAGCCCGGCCGCACGGTGTTCCGCGTGCTGCTGCCGATGGCGACCGGAAAGCTTGCCCCCTCCACTGGAGACGCCCACGCATGAACGCCGCCAGCAAGAAGATCCTGATCGCCGACGACGACAGCTCGGTGCGTCTGGTGCTCAGCCAGGCCTTCACCCGGCTGGGCTATCAGGTCCGGGCGACGGGCAACGCCACCACCCTGCTCAAGTGGGTGATGGACGGCGAGGGCGACCTTATCGTCACAGACGTGATGATGCCCGACGAGAACGTGTTCGACGTGCTGCCGCGCATCCGCAAGGAGCGGCCCAAGCTGCCGATCATCGTGATGAGCGCCCAGAACACCCTGCTGACGGCGGTCAACGCCGCCGACGCGGGCGCGTTCGAATATGTCTCCAAGCCCTTCGACCTCGACGACGTCACCGCCGCCGCCCGCCGGGCCCTGTCGCGGCCGGCCGACGCCGAGGCGTCCAAGGCCCAGGCCCGGGCCATGCGGGACGAGCGTCTGCCGCTGATCGGCCGCTCGGCCCCGATGCAGGAGGTCTATCGCACCATCGCCCGCCTGGTCGGCGCCGACCTGACGGTGCTGATCMTYGGCGAGASCGGCACCGGCAAGGAGCTGGTGGCTCGCGCCCTGCACGAGCTGGGCCGCCGTCGCGACGGCAAGTTCGTGGTCATCAACCTGGCCGCCGTGCCGCGTGAGCGGGTCGAGACCGAGCTGTTCGGACGCGGGGAGGGCGACCAGGGCCGGCTGATCGAGGCCGACGGCGGCACCCTGTTCCTGGACGAGATCGGCGACATGCCGCTGGACGCCCAGACGCGCCTGCTGCGGGTGATCGACGGCACCGAGCCGGTGCTCAATCCCAAGACCGGCCGCCGTCCAAACGTTCGGATCATCGCCGCCACCAATCGCGACCTGCGCGGCCTGATCCAGCAGGGCCTGTTCCGCGAAGACCTGTTCTTCCGCCTCAACGTCGCGCCCGTGCGCCTGCCGCCGCTGCGCGACCGCACCGAGGACATTCCGGACCTCGCCCGCACCTTCCTGCTGCGCGCCGCCCGCGAGGGCCTGCCGTCCAAGACCATCGATTCCAGCGCCCTGGACCGGATGAAGACCCATGCCTGGCCGGGCAATGTGCGCGAGCTGGAAAACCTGATCCGGCGGATGTGCGCCCTCTACGCCGAGGAGCTGATCACCGCCCGCATCGTCGATCGCGAACTGCAGGACCACACTCCGGCCGCTCACGCCGACGAAGGTCCGGTCACCCTGGCCAGCCTGGTCGAGCGCCACCTGTCGTCGCACTTCGCCGACCAGCCCGACGGCGTGCCGGCCGCCGGTCTCTACGACCGCGTGCTGCAGGAGGTCGAGCGTCCGCTGATCCAGCTGACCCTGTCGGCCACGCGTGGCAATCAGGTGCGGGCCGCGGAGATCCTGGGACTCAACCGCAACACCTTGCGCAAGAAGATCCAGGACCTGGGCGTCGAGATGACGCGCGGCCGGCGCTAGAATCTCAGCCGCGAGACTTTCCGTCCGGTTTTCGGGCGGGATGGGGAGTCTTGCGTGCGGATGAACGCGTTGTAACGCACCGCTGACGCTTAATTGGCACATACCTGTTGAGTTTGGGGCACAGTCCCCCTTAGACTTGGTCAATGGCGTCCGTTCCGTCCGTATTGGAACTTGAAGGACCGCCGACCCGGTTCAGCCGGGCCTGGTGGCGAGAGCTGTTGCGGTCGCGCTTCACGCTGGGCGGCGCCTACGGCCTGGCCATAGCCTTGACCGCCACGGCGGTTTTCCTCGCCTCCTCACCACCCGCCACGGGCCCGATCGGACCCGCGACCACGATCATCCTCGTCGTCCTGGGGTTCAACCTCGCCCTGATCCTCAGCATCGCCGGGATCGTCGGCTGGCGACTGCTGGACCTGGTCGATGCGCGGGCCAGCGACGCCGGCGCGCGCCTGCATCTGCGATTCGTGGGCCTGTTCTCGGTGGCCGCCGTCGCCCCCGCGGTGATCGTGGCCCTGTTCTTCGGCGTGCTGGTCAACCGCGGCGTCGACGCCTGGTTCAGCGAGCGCGTGCGCACCGTGGTCGAGAATTCCGCCACCGTCGCGCGCTCCTACGTCACCGAGCAGACCCAGTATATCAGCCAGCATGTCGGGCCGATGGCCGGCACCCTGAACCAGGCCGCCCCGACCCTGGCCGATTCGCCCGTCGCCTTCGGGCACTTCCTGCGCAGCCTGGCCGACGACAACGGCTTTTCGGCCGCCTATGTGCTGGACCGCGACGGCCGGATCCTGGCGCGGGCGGAGTCCGACGCCGCACCGCCGTTCCTGGCCCCGCCGCCGTCGAGCTTCCGGCGGACCGACGACGGCGACATCACCTCGCAGCGCTTCGTCGAGGAAGACCTGTTCCGGGCGCTGTATCGCCTTAAGGCCTTCCCGGACGCCTATCTCTACATCGCCCGGCCGATCGACAAGGGCATCCTGGCCCACCTGATCGAGTCCGAGGAATCGCTGATCTCGTATCGCGAGGCCGCCAAGAACCAGAACCGGATCCAGGTGATCTTCGGCCTCAGCTACATCGAGACCGCGCTGCTGGTTCTGGTCGCCGCCGTCTGGGTGGGCATCGCCGCCGCCAACTCGATCGCCGCGCCGGTCTCGGGCCTGGTGCAGGCGGCGGGCCGGGTCTCGGCCGGCGACCTGGACGCCCGTGTCGATGTCGAGATCGGGCCAGAGGAAATCCGCGCCCTGTCGGTGGCCTTCAACATGATGACCACCGACCTGCAGGCCCAGCAGGCGGCTCTGCGGGTCGCCAGCCTTGACGCCGAGTCGCGCCGACAGTTCATCGAAACCGTGCTGTCCGGCGTCAGCGCCGGCGTGGTGGGCCTGGACGCCGAGGGCAGGATCACCGCCCTCAACCGTCGGGCCGGCGATCTTCTGGCCTTGACCGATGACGCCGTGGGCCAGCCGCTGATCCAGGCCGCACCGGAACTGGAGACCGTGATCCAGGAGATCACCGGCGGCCGTCCCAACGCCGAGGTCGAGATCGACGTGATCCGCGGCGGCGAGACCCGGCGGCTGCGCTTCCGCGGGGCCGGTCACGCGGCCGAGACCCTGGTTCTGACCTTCGACGACATCACCCGGCTGATGGCCGCCCAGCGCAACGCCGCCTGGAAGGACGTCGCCCGCCGCATCGCCCACGAGATCAAGAACCCGCTGACCCCGATCCAGCTGTCGGCCGAACGCATCCGCCGCAAATACCGCAAGGACATCACCAGCGATCTGGAGACCTTCGACCGCTGCACCGAGACCATCATCCGCCAGGTCGGCGACATCGGCCGGATGGTCGACGAGTTCTCGTCCTTCGCCCGGATGCCCGCGCCGCGCTTCGCGCCCGCCGATCTGGCCGAGATGCTGCGCCAGGCGGTGTTCGCCCAGCGCTTCGTCGACAGCGAGACCGAGGTGGTGCTGGAAGAGCCGGGCGAGGACGTCTGGGTCAGCTGCGATGCGCGGATGGTCGGCCAGGCCCTGACCAACATCCTCAAGAACGCCGGCGAGGCGGTCGGCGCTCGCCGACAGGCTTCGCCGGAGCCGACAGGCCGCATCGTCGCCAGCCTGGTCTCGGACGACGAGCACCTGTGCCTGGTGGTCGAGGACAACGGCGTGGGCCTGCCGGCCCGCGACCGTGACCGTCTGACCGAACCCTATGTCACGACCCGCGAGAAGGGCACCGGCCTTGGGCTGGCGATCGTCAAGCGGATCATGGAGGACCACGAAGGCGAACTGGTCCTGACCGACGCGCTGCACGGAACCGGCGCCCGGGTCATCCTGAAGTTCCCCACGACCGCGCGGCTCGCCGCCGCCAACGCCCAGAACGGCGTAGAGGAGATGATATGAGCGCTGACGTGCTTGTGGTCGACGACGAGGTCGATATCCGCGAACTGGTGGCCGGCATCCTGGAGGATGAGGGCTACGCGGTCCGGGTGGCGGCCGATTCCGACCAGGCGCTGGCCGCCTTGCGGGCCCGAAAGCCCGCGTTGCTGGTTCTGGACATCTGGATGCAGGGCGGCGGCATGGACGGGCTTGAGCTGCTCGACATGGTCAAGGGCCTGGATCCCGACCTGCCGGTGATCATGATCTCGGGCCACGGCAACATCGAGACCGCCGTCAGCGCCATCAAGCGCGGCGCCTACGAGTTCCTGGAAAAGCCGTTCAAGTCGGATCGGCTGCTGCTGGTGGTCGAGCGGGCGCTGGAAGCCGCCAACCTCAAGCGCGAGAACCGCCGCCTGCGCGTTCAGAGCTTCAGCTCCGACGGCCTGATGGGCAAGTCGGCGGCGGCCCAGGCCCTGCGCCAGCTGATCGCCAAGGTCGCCCCGGCCAACAGCCGCGTGCTGGTCTCGGGTCCGCCCGGCTCGGGCAAGGAGCTGGTGGCCCGGCTGATCCACGGCTCCAGCGCCCGGCTGCGCAACGAGTTCGTGGCCGTCAGCGCCGCGGGCATGGCCCCCGAGCGCCTGGACGTCGAACTGTTCGGCGAGGAGGGCGAGAACGGCCGTCCGCGCAAGATCGGCGTGTTCGAACGCGCCCACGGCGGCACGCTGTATCTCGACGAGGTGGCCGACATGCCGCGCGAGACCCAGAGCCGCATCCTGCGGGTCCTGGTCGAGCAGCGCTTCCGCCGGGTCGGCGGCGACAACGACGTCCAGGTCGACGTGCGGGTGATCTCGTCGACCTCGCGCGAACTGCGCGAAGAGATCGCCGCCGGGCGGTTCCGCGAGGACCTGTTCCACCGGCTGAACGTGGTGCCGGTCCGCGTGCCGGGCCTGTCGGAGCGTCGCGAGGACATCCCCGAGCTGATCAGCTACTTCATCGAGCGGATCGGTGAGGCCACCGGCATGCAGCRCCGGCGGCTGGGCGAGGACGCCTTGGCCACGCTCCAAGTCCAGGCCTGGCCCGGCAACGTCCGCCAGCTGCGCAACAACGTCGAGCGGATGCTGATCCTGGCCTCGGGCGAACCCGGCGATCTGATCACCGCCGAGATGCTCAACGCCAACGAACAGCCGACCGGCGGCAACGCCGGGGCCATCGGCGCCGAGCGGATCATCGCCCTGCCGCTGCGCGAGGCCCGCGAGTTGTTCGAGCGGGAATATCTGAACGCCCAGATCCTGCGGTTCGGCGGCAACATCTCGCGCACCGCCAACTTCATCGGCATGGAGCGCTCGGCCCTGCACCGGAAACTCAAATCCCTGGGCGTCGCGGGTGCACGAGTCGAAGAGGAAGAGTAACAAAACTCCGCTCATCCCGGCGAATGCCGGGACCCAGATGGAATGGCCGACGGGCTGACGCCAAGAGCGCTGAGCTCTTCCAATCAGCCACACCGCTATGGGATCTGGGTCCCGGCATTCGCCGGGATGAGCGGGTTGAGTGTGTGTCGGTGCTCGGTGGGTGCCTTGAAGGGAACTTAAGAATGTCGCGTTTCGCCTACGTCAACGGCCGCTTTGTCCGCCATGGCGAAGCCGTCGTGCATATCGAGGACCGCGGCTACCAGCTGGCCGACGGCGTCTACGAGGTGTGGGCGGTGTTCGGCGGCAAGCTGGCCGACGCGGCCGGACACTTCACCCGCCTGTGGCGCAGCCTGGATGCGCTGCGCATCGCCCATCCGATGAGCGAGAAGGCCCTGACCGTGGTTCTGCGCGAAGCCATCYGCCGCAACAAGGTGCGCGAAGGCATGGTCTATCTGCAGGTCACCCGCGGGACCGCCCCGCGCGACCACGCCTTCCCCAATCCCGCCGTGCCGCCGTCGGTCGTGGTGACCGCCAAGTCGGTCGACCGCGTGGCGGCCGAGGCCAAGGCCGCCAAGGGCCAGTCGGTGATCACCGTGCCGGAGAACCGCTGGGGCCGCTGCGACATCAAGTCGATCGGGCTGCTGCCCAACGCCCTGGCCAAGCAGGCGGCCCGCGAGCGTGGCGCGGTCGAGGCCTGGTTCGTCGACGAGCTGGGACTGGTCACCGAAGGCGCCTCGTCCAACGCCTGGATCGTCGACGCCGAGGGCCGCCTGCGCACACGCGACACACAGGCCAACATCCTGCGCGGCATCACCCGCTCCAGCCTGCTGGAGGTGATCGCCGAGGCCGGCTTGCCGGTTTCGGAACAGCCATTCACCGTGGAAGAGGCCAAGGCCGCCAGGGAGGCCTTCATCACCGGCGCCGGCACACTGGTGCTGCCGATCGTCAGCGTCGACGGCGCCGTGGTCGGCGATGGAAAGCCGGGGCCGGTGGCGACGCGGCTTCGGCGTCTCTATATCGAGCGGGCCAAGGCGGCCGCGATCTAGATCGATAGTCTAGGTTTAAGCGCGTTAGCGCACTTTCTTCGCGGATTGGTCATACCAACCGGCGAAAAATGCTTTAGTCTGAACTTGTTTGTGTGGGGGGCGTGTGGCCCTCCGAAACAATAAGAGGGGAATCCCCATGTCGACCGAGAAAAAACAAAACCTTCAGGACACTTTCCTGAACAGCGTGCGCAAGTCGAAGACGCCGCTGACCATCTTCCTGGTGAACGGCGTGAAGCTGCAGGGCGTCGTCAGCTGGTTCGACAATTTCTGCGTTCTGCTCCGCCGCGACGGCCAGTCCCAGCTGGTCTACAAGCACGCCATTTCGACGATCATGCCGGCCCAGCCCGTGCAACTGTACGAGCCGAGCGCTGATCAAGACGATTGATCCCTAGCGTTTGACCAAATCCACTTCGAAATCCATCGACCACGCCGTCCCGGTTCTGCGGGCGTTCGTGATCCATCCCGTGCGCCCGACGCGCGGCCAATCGGCTCTCGAGGCGCGTGACCCGAACGTGCGCCTCGAAGAGGCCGTCGGCCTGGCCGTCGCGCTGGACCTCGAGGTCGTCGAGACGACGATCGCGCC
>NZ_JBFTZS010000047.1:0-16069 GCF_056406675.1 Caulobacter sp. P1_B12_2
GGCGGGCGAGGCCCCGGCCTCGGCGCTGGTGCTGCACCAGGGCGGTCGGGATCGGACCGCGCCGAGGGCGGAGGCTAAATAGACCCTCCCCCTCTGGGGCAGGCGATCGCGCAGCGATCGGTGGGGGGGAGGGTTGGGATCGAAGTTGCGGGATCACTCCCCTCCGTCGGCTTCGCCGACACCTCCCCCACACGGGGAGGATCAAAGCAAAAGGCCCCGGAGATTGCTCTCCGGGGCCTTCGCTTGGATCAGCAGCAGCTGAGATCGATCGACTACTCGACGATCTTGGCCACGACGCCGGCGCCGACCGTGCGGCCGCCTTCGCGGATGGCGAAGCGCAGGCCTTGGTCCATGGCGATCGGGGTGATCAGCTCGACGTCCAGCTCGGCGTTGTCGCCCGGCATGATCATTTCCACGCCTTCGCGCAGCTTGATGATTCAGGATGTAGGCCTCGGCCACGAACTTGGTGTGCGGGGTGATCGAACCCGGCTTGCACAGCACTTGGCCGCGCTCGACGTCTTCGCGCTTGGTGCCGCGCAGCAGCACGCCCACGTTGTCGCCGGCTTGACCTTGGTCCAGCAGCTTGCGGAACATTTCGACGCCGGTGCAGGTCGTCTTCTGGACMGCGCGGATGCCGACGATCTCGACTTCCTCACCGACCTTGACGATGCCCTTTTCGATCCGRCCCGTGACCACGGTGCCGCGGCCCGAGATCGAGAACACGTCTTCGACCGGCATCAGGAACGGCAGGTCCAGCGGACGGGCCGGCTGCGGGATGTAGTCGTCGACCGTCTGCATCAGCGCCAGGATCGACTGCTCGCCCACGACCGGGTTGCCGCCGTCGATGGCGACCTTGGCCGAACCCTTGGTGATCGGAATGTCGTCGCCCGGGAAGTCGTACGACGACAGCAGCTCGCGCACTTCCATCTCGACCAGCTCGAGCAGCTCTTCGTCGTCGACCAGGTCGACCTTGTTCATGTAGACGACCAGGGCCGGCACGCCGACCTGACGGGCCAGCAGGATGTGCTCGCGGGTCTGSGGCATCGGGCCGTCGGCGGCCGAAACCACCAGGATCGCGCCGTCCATCTGCGCCGCGCCCGTGATCATGTTCTTCACGTAGTCGGCGTGGCCGGGGCAGTCGACGTGGGCGTAGTGACGGTTGGCCGTCTCATATTCCACGTGCGCGGTGTTGATCGTGATGCCGCGGGCCTTTTCTTCCGGCGCGGCGTCGATGTCGGCGTAGTTCTTCGCGGTCGCACCACCGGACTTCGCCAGGATGATGGTGATCGCAGCCGTCAACGTCGTCTTGCCGTGGTCAACGTGACCAATCGTGCCGATGTTGCAGTGCGGCTTGTTACGTTCGAACTTTTCCTTGGCCATCGTCTCTACCTTCGCGCCGGCGGGCTTGTTTCAGGGTCATTTCATAGGGGGAGCTGGAGCGGGTAGCGGGAATCGAACCCGCATCCTCAGCTTGGAAGGCTGCTGCACTACCACTGTGCTATACCCGCCTAGCTAGCGGGGTCGCGTCGGCTCCCGGTCTCTGGCTTTGGGACCAAGCCTCGTTGGAGCTCTCGTCGCGCGTGGTGGGGGAAGCAGGACTCGAACCTGCGAAGGCGTACGCCAGGGGATTTACAGTCCCCCCCCTTTGCCACTCGGGACATTCCCCCAGCGCGCGACAGAGTTCCTTCAAAGCGGCCTTTCCATCCTCGAAACCGGCGGCGGACCGCCCGTCACGAAAAAGGAACAAAAGCTTCCTCGAGACCTGTGAGACGGTGCTAAAGCAGCGCCGCCCTGGCTCTCGGAAACCCTCAGGGCCCCAAATCGGAGCGCGTCTTATAGTGTCCTCTCATTCCGAACGCAACGACCGGAAAAAGCCTTCTTCGCCCGGCCGTGATTTTCGTTCCAAGCCTCGGGAAAACAACAAGTTTTCCAAGGGCCAGGGCGACGCCAAGGACTGGATCTGGGGGACTCACGCCGTCGAGGCGGCGCTTTCCAACCCCGCCAGACCCGTTCCGAAACGTCTTCTGGCCACCCCGGATCGCGCCAAGCGACTCGCGCCGAATCTGAGCAGCGCCCCCTACCTGCAGATCATGGAGGGCGCCGACATCGCCCGCCAGCTGCCCGCCGGGGCCGTGCACCAGGGCATCGCCCTGAAGATCGACGAGCCCGAAACCCTGAGTGTCCACGACCTGGGAACGCCGGCCCAGGGCCTGCTGGTGGTGCTGGACCAGATCACCGATCCGCAGAACATCGGGGCGATCTTCCGCTCGGCCGCCGCCTTCGGGGCCAAGGGGGTGATTCTTCAGGATCGCCACGCCCCGGCCCTGACCGGCGTGCTGGCCAAGACCGCTGTCGGCGCGGTGGACAAGATCCCCTACGCGCGCGTGGTCAATCTTTCTCGGGCCCTGGAGGAGCTGGCCGACCTGGGCTGGCGGGCCGTGGGTCTGGCCGGCGAGGCCGAGCAGACCCTCGACAAGGTGCTGGACGATCGTCCCACGGTCCTGGTTCTGGGCTCGGAAGGCGAAGGCGTCCGCCGCCTGGTCGCCGAGCACTGCGACGCGATGGGCAAAATTGCCATGCCTGGGGGCTTTGAGAGCCTGAATGTGTCCGCCGCGGCGGCGGTGGCGCTCTATGAAGCGTCGAAATTTCGCCCCAGGGATGAAACCAGTTCGTGAATCTCTCTTAACCGTTTTGATTTCGTCGCGATGACGTGGTTCTCTCAAGCTTGAGACCGCAAGGCGACGCTTAGCGGAGAGTTCGAACATGGGATCGGGGGACCCGATGTTGCATAACAGGATCCGTTTGGCGGCTTTGGCCGGCTGTGCGGTCAGCGTATTGGTCATCGCCGGTTGCGGCGCGCGGGAGCCCGTCGAGGCCCCGCCCGCCACGACCGCGCCGGGCTATGGCGCCACTCAGACGCCCGAGCTGATGGGCGCGCCGCCCGCCGCTCAGGGCACGCCCGCCGACGGCCTGCTGGGCGGACCGGCGTCCGCCGCCGCTCCGACGCCCGAGCCCGGGCCCGTCGTCAGCCCCAACCCGAATCTGAAGACCTGGCGCCGGCCTGACGGCACCTTGGTCACGGCCATGGCGCCGATCGCCAATCCCACGACGACGCATCGGCCGGCGCGCTACGCGCCGCGCGCTGTCGCGGCCCCGGTCCGCCGGGCCCACGCCGCGCCCGCTCCGGTCGTTCACGCGGCCGCCAAGCCGGCGCCCGTCGCCAAGCCCGCGCCGAAGCCGGTCGCCGTCGCGCCCGCTCCGGCCCCGGTGAAGCCGATCGTCGCCGCCAAGCCCGCCGTCGCTCCGGCCAAGGCCCCGATCGTCGCGCCGGTCGTCGCCGCCGCCAAGCCCGTCCCGGCCAAGCCGCTGACCAAGCTCGAGAAGTTGCAAGCCGCTGTCGCGCCGGAAGCCACCAAAGGCGCGACCCTGGCCACGGCCGAAAGCCTGACTCAAGGCAAGGAGGGTCAGGTCACCCTGTCCCTGCCCGCCACCCTGGGCGACCTGATCAAGAAGGAAGCCGCCAAGCTGGGTCTGACCAAGGCGGCCAAGAAGACCAGCGCCTACGCCGATCTGCAGGGCCAGGGCTACGAGATCACGCCCAACGGTCGCCAGACCGCCGTGGTCAAGGCCGGCGAGCCGGCCACCTTCGCCTGGCAGGTCAAGCCGACCCCGGCCGCCAAGGGCCCGCTGAAGACCGATTTCGGCGTCGAGCTGAACGGAACCAAGCCGGCCCAAGGCTTCACCCTGGGCTCGATCGCCAAGCAGGTCGCTCCGATCCAGGACGCGGTGAAGGAAAAGACCAAGGGCTTCAAGTTCGCCATGCCCAAGCTGGGCGGCTTCGCCATCCCGAGCCTGGGCCGCTACGAGACCATCGACTTGCCGGGCGTCGGCAAGGTGCCGGGCAAGTCGCTGCTGGGCGGCGGGCTGGTGCTGCTGGCCCTGCTGATCCTGGTGGCGATCTCGCGCAACGCCTCGGCCTCCAAGGCCCGGGCCGAACGCCGCCGCAAGTTCCGCACCCTGACCGACTACGGCCGCAACGAGATGGAGTTCGACGCGCCGAAGTCCGCCGAGGTCAACTACGTCAACCCGATGGTCGCGGCCGCCGGCGGCGCCCTGGCCGGCGCGGTGGTGGCCAATGCGGTCAACCATCATGACGACCATGGCCACGACGCTCATGGCCACGGCCATGACGACCACGGCCACGCCGAGGCCCCGGCTCACGATCATGGACACGACGATCACGGCCACGCTCACGGCCACGACGACCACCATGTGGCCCCGACGGCGGGGACCGAGGCCCTGGCGGTCAGCGGACACGACCATGCCGCCGACCACCATGCCGACCATGGGCACGGCGATCATGGACACGACGATCACGGTCATGGCCACGAGGATCACGGCCACGCCGAGGCCCACCACGACGCCCACGGTCATGGCCATGCGCACGACACTCACAAGGAAGTCGAGCACGCCCACTAGGGGACGCTTGCCAGACCCGCCCGCCTGACGCATTGAGGCCTCATGTTTGACGCGCTCCTCGCCCAGGTGGGCGGACTGAACGGTCCGTTCGCGGCCTTTCTTTCCGTYCTGATGATCGACCTCGTCCTCGCGGGCGACAATGCGGTGGCCGTGGGCCTGGCGGCCGGCGGCCTGCCGGCCCAGGACCGCAAGAAGGTCATCCTCTACGGACTGGGCGCGGCCGTGGTGCTGCGCATCAGCTTTGCCCTGATCACTACCTGGCTGCTGGGCGTGATCGGCCTGCTGCTGGCCGGCGGCATCCTGCTGCTGTGGGTCTGCTGGAAGATGTGGCGCGAGCTGCGCGAGCAGATCACCCACGACCAGGAAGACGCCCGCGCCATCCTGGACAACAATCCGGCCACCGAGCCCCGCGTAAAGCCGGCTAAGTCCTTCAAGCAGGCCTTCCTGCAGGTGCTGATCGCCGACGTCTCGATGTCGCTGGACAACGTGCTGGCCGTGGCCGGCGCGGCCCGCGAGCACCCGGCCATCCTGGTGTTCGGCCTGTTGCTGTCGATCGTCCTGATGGGCCTGGCCGCCACCGCCATCGCCAACCTGCTGCACAAGCACCGCTGGATCGGCTTCATCGGCCTGGCCATCGTGCTGTACGTCGCCGCGCACATGATCTGGGAAGGCCACCGCAGCGTGGTCATCGACCTCAACAAGACCGACGCCTACAACGCCGCCATGCCGTCGTTCCTGGACATCACCCCCAAGGACCTGGCCGCTCACAACAAGCACAAGTGATGCGCGGCCCCGCGCTCTTCGTCCGCCTGGCCGCCCTCAGCGGCTTCCTGGCCGTCGCCTTCGGAGCCTTCGCCGCGCACGGCGCCCAGGACGCCCGGGCGGTCGAGCTGCTGCACACCGGATCGCTGTATCAGCTGACCCACGCCCTGGCGGTGTTCGGTTGGCTGGCGGTGCGGAAGGCCGGCGGCAAGACCGGCCTGACGACCCCTGCCCTGTTCCTGGTCGGGACCGTGCTGTTCTCCGGTTCGCTCTACGCCCTGGCGTTCGGCGCGCCGCGCATCCTGGGCATGGTCACCCCGTTCGGCGGCCTGTGCTTCCTGGCCGGCTGGCTGCTGCTGGCCTGGCGCGCCGGAACGATCGCGGACCGCGAAGCCTAGGCCGCGGCCTTTCCGCGCTGGTCCTTCGGGACCGCCAGCAGGAAGATCGCCAGGCTCGAGCCCACCAGACAGGCGAACATCACCGCCGCCACCGGCTTGGCCGTGCCGTCGTGCAGCAGGCCGCCCACCCACGACGCCAGGGCCCCCGCCGCGAACGAAGCTCCGCCCATCAAGGCCGAGGTCGAACCCGCCCGGCTGGGATCGACGCTCAACGCTCCGGCCATGGTGTTGCCGGCCATCAGGCCGTAGCTCGACAGGGCCGCGAACAGCAGCGGCAGGACCGTGAACTGACCGCCCAGGCCGCTGTAGGCGGCGGCGACCAGCAGGAAGGCGGCGGCGATCGAGGCGATGCTGGCGCGCACCAGCACCTGGTCGGGCGTGGCGCGACGCAACAGCAGACGGTTGACCTGGCTGGCCCCGATGATGCCCACGGCGTTGAAGGCGAAGATGATGTTGAACACCAGCGGCGAGTGGCCGTAGGTCCCCATGATCAGGTCCGGCGCGGTCGAGATGTAGGTGAACAGGGTCGCGCCGTTCAGGGCCCCGGCCACGCCGTAGCCGACCAGCCGCTTTTGCCGCAGGAGGGCGAAATAGGCTCGGAACGGGTTCTCCGAACGGGCCTGGACCGCCGTGGCTTCAGACCGCGATTCCGTCAGGCTCAACGCGATCCACAGGCCGATCAGCAGGCCGAAGACCGCCAGCGTCCAGAACACCCCGCGCCAGCCGGCGAAGAACTGCACCACGCCGCCGAACTGCGGGGCCAGCACGGGCGCCAGGCCCATGATCAGGGTCATCAGCGACAGCACCCTCGCCGTGTCGGCGTGGTTGAACTTGTCGCGCACCACCGCCCGGGCGATCACCGCCCCCGCGCAGCCGCCAAGGGCCTGGACGAAACGGGCGCCGATCAGCACCTGGATCGACGGCGCCATGGCGCAGACCACCGAGGCGGCGACATAGATGCCGATGCCCAGCAGCAGGGGAAGCCGGCGCCCGAACCGGTCCGACGCCGGACCGTACAGGAACTGGCCGATCGCCATGCCGGCGAAGAACGCCGCCAGCGTGGCCTGAACATCGTCGGCCCCGGCGTGCAGGCTGCGCCCGATGTCCGGCATGCTCGACAGGTACATGTCGATCGACATCGGCGCGAAGGCCGTCAGGGCGCCCAGTATCAAGACGAGCCGCCAGGGCGTGGCGGCGGGCGTGGACTGTGCGTTGTCTGTCATGGTGGCGCTTTTACGCTTGTTTTCCGTAGGGGTAAGTCCTTGACGGTGCGAATCGCGGCCTTGCCCGGCACGACGCGCGCCTGCAATCTAATCAACGATAATAATAAGCAGGAAACGCCATGACCCAGCTTGCGCCGCCGATGCCCGAGCCCGTGTTCGCGCAGATCAACGGGATCCGCATGGCCTATTACGAGGCCGGACCGCGGGTCGGCACGCCGATCGTGCTGTGCCACGGCTTTCCCGAGTTCTCGTATTCCTGGCGCTGGCAGATCGCGGCGCTGGCGGCGGCCGGCCGCTGGGTGATCGTGCCGGACCAGCGCGGCTACGGCCTGACCGACCGCCCCGAAGCGGTCGAGGACTACGACATGGCCCACCTGACCGGCGACCTGGTCGGGCTGTTGGATCATCTGGGCGTCGAGAAAGCGGTGTTCTGCGGGCATGACTGGGGCGGCCTGGTCGTCTGGCAGATGCCGCTGATGCATCCAGGCCGCGTGGCCGGCGTGGCGGGCGTCAATACCCCGTTCCTGCCCCGCCTGCCGGTCGACCCCATCACCGCCTTCCGCCACGCGTTCGGCGACGACATGTACATCGTCCACTTCCAGAAGCCCGGCGTGGCCGACGCCCAACTGGCCGCCGATGTCGAAAAGACCATGCGCTACTTCATGCGCAAGCCGACCGGCGTGCAGGCCGCCTTCACCAGCGGCGAGACCGGCGGGCGCTCCCTGGCCCTGCAGGACGGCCTGGCCCGCTTCAACGTCGCCGACACTTCCGCCCAGCTTCTGGAGCCCGAGGAGCTGAAGACCTTCGTCGAGACGTTCCAGCGCACCGGCTTCACCGGCGGAATCAACTGGTACCGCAACTTCGTGCGCAACTGGGAGCGGGCCGAACACCTGCCGGCGCGGATCGACGGGGTCCCCTGCCTGATGATCATGGCCGAGCACGACGTGGTGCTGCCGCCGTCCCTGGCCGACCGGATGGGCGAGCAGATCTCCGACCTGGAAAAGGTGCTGGTCGAGGGCAGCGGCCACTGGACCCAGCAGGAAAAGCCCGAGCAGGTGAACGCGATTCTGATCGATTGGCTGGGGCGGCGGTTTCCGAACTAGCCCCTGTCGCCCGCCAGGATATCCGCCCGGCGTCGCATCGCCGCCGCCATCTGCAGCATGGCCAAGGCCGAGACCTCGTCGCGCTCGGTGGCGCGCACGGTGTAGACCTGGGCCATCACCTGCAGCGAGATCACCTTGTCGAGGCCTTCAGGCCCCATCATCTCGGCGATTGCGCGATCCAGCTCGGCCAGCTGGCGCGGGGTCAGCATGTCGAGCAGTTCTTCGTCGCTGAGGTCTTCAGGGTTGTTCATGACTCGGGAGAATACGGAAAAGCGGCTGGGGTTGCGATGGTCGCCAGGCTTGGCCTGACGATCGTCGAACCGGGCGAGCGCCCCAGGTACGCGACCGGTCGACGGAAATGAAGCCCTCCCGCCGTTCCCTCGCGGCCCGAAACGGGTTTAGGTTGCGGCATGGATCGCAACGCTTCCGCCCCGCCCATGTCCGCCACCGGTCGTCGCGGCCTGTTTCGCGACATCGAGCCGTTCTCCTTCGGCTGGCTCAGCACCGACGGTCCGCATGAGATCTTCTACGAGGAATGCGGGGCGCCGCGCGGCAAGCCGGCGGTTATCCTGCACGGCGGCCCGGGCGGCGCGGTCAACCCGACGATGCGGCGGTTCTTCGATCCCGCCAAATGGCGCATGGCCCTGTTCGACCAGCGCGGCTGCGGCCGTTCGCGCCCCAACGCCAGCCTCGACGACAACACCACCTGGAGCCTGATCGCCGACATCGAGCGGCTGCGCGTGCACCTGGGGATCGAGAAGTGGACGGTGTTCGGCGGCTCGTGGGGCTCGACCCTGGCCCTGGCCTACGCCATCGCCCACCCCGACCGGGTTGAAGGCCTGGTGCTGCGCGGCATCTTCCTGCTGACCCAGAAGGAGCTGCGCTGGTTCTACCAGGACGGCGCCTCGATGCTGTTCCCCGACGCCTGGGAGCGGTTCCTGGCGCCGATCCCGGTCGAGGAGCGCGGCGACCTGATGGCCGCCTATCACAAGCGCCTGACGCATCCCGACCGCCGCGTCCAGGCCGAGGCGGCCGGCGCCTGGAGCCAGTGGGAAGGCGACACCATCTCGCTGCGAGGGCCGGAGGCCCGGCCGCCAAAGTTCAACGAAGAAGACTTCGCGATCGCCTTCGCGCGGATCGAGTGCCACTTCTTCGCCAACGGCGGGTTCTTCGAGGAGGACGGCTGGATCCTCAAGAACATCGACAAGATCCGGCACATTCCGGCCTGGATCGTCCAGGGTCGCTTCGACGTGGTCACGCCGCTGGACAGCGCCTGGTCGCTGCACCGGGCCTGGCCGGAAGCCCGGTTCGAGATCGTCTGGGACGCGGGCCACGCCTCGACCGAGCCGGGCGTCATCGACGGCCTGGTGCGGGCGACCAACGCGGCTCTGACCGTCTAGGACCCAACCCTGGTCTTCCGAGCCAGGCTTTCCCATACCGACACGCCCACCAGGACCAGAGTCGTGGCCAGCGAAAGCGCCAGCGGGCTGAGCATCGGACTGATCGGCGCCAGCGCCGCCAGGGCCAGCAGTCCCGCGCCCAGCGACGGCGACCACCGGCGGAACACCGCCTGCTTGAACAGCAGGCCGCCCAGCAGGAACAGGAACGGCCCGCCGATCAGGGCGGCGGCGGTCTTCAGATCGGTGTGGCCCAGCGGATGGTGGATGGTCCATTCGTCGGCCACCGCCGTGACGATGATCCCGGCGATCGGCAACAGGTGGGTGTAGGTATAGGCCACCCGCGCCACCCGGCCGGGATCCTTGGCGTGGCTGATCGCCTCGCTGGCGGCCTCGGCCGTGGCCGAGAAATAGATCCACCACATGGACAGGCTGCCGGCGAACGCGGCCAGGAAGGCGGCGATCACCATCGGCGTCCAGGCCAGGCCCGCCGTGGTCGCGCCCATGACCAGGATCGACTCGCCCAGGGCGATGATCGTGAACAGGGCGCAGCGCTCGGCCAGGTGACCGCCCTCGACGTCCCACTCCTCGGCGCGGGCGCGGCCCATGCCGGGCGTCCAGAACCCCAGCGCCGGCGAGATGTATTCCAGGGCGATGGCCCCGCCCCAGAACGCCAGGCGCACGCCGCCCTCGGCCAGGCCGCCGGCGATCCACAGCACGCCCGAGGCCGCGAACCAGGCGGAGATCCGGATGAAGTTGCGGCTCTGGAAGGGATGGTCCCGCATCGCCCAGGCCGTGAACACGCTGCGGCCCAGCTGGATCGCCACGAAGGCCAGGGCGAAGATCAGGCCGCGCTCGCCGAACGCCTTGGGGATCGACATGGTTAGGACCATGCCCACCACCATCACCACGAACAGCATGATCCGCACCGGCGCCCGCTCGGGGTCCAGCCAGTTGGTCACCCAGGCCGTGAAGATCCACGCCCACCAGACGGCCATCAGCAGCAGGCCGGTCTCGACCACGCCCAGCAGCGTCGGATGCTCCATCAGGCCGTGCGACAGCTGGGTGATCGCGAACACGAAGACCAGGTCGAAGAACAGCTCGACATAGGTGACCCGCGCATGGCCGCCCGAGGCGCGGTCGCGGAGCATGTGACGGCGAGACATGGCGGAATCCCCTGGCGGCGAGTCGCCAGCGTAGAGCGTGGCGACCGAAAGTGGAGGCCGGTTTCGGCGCCTGCCCGTGTCGAGGCAGGTTCGTGCGATCGGGATCGAACGTTTTTCCGTCCAGCGCGCTTTGCTCTCATGGACGCCTCGGATCTCCTTCCCCATCGCACCGCGCTGATCGGCGCCGCCGTCGCCCTGACCGTCGGGCTGACGGGCGGGCTGATCCTGAAGACCGGCTCCCAGACCGCGCCGGACGTCGATACCGGCTTCGCGCCCCAGACCGCCTACGCTCAGGCCGAGCCCATCGCCTGGCCCACGGGCAAGGTTCCCGACTACGTGATCGGCAGCGACTTCCTGCGCGCCCAACAGCCGGAGCAGCCTCCGGTGGTCGTGGCCTCATACGACGTTCCTGAATACGTGCCGACGTCCTGGACCGAGCCGACGCCCCAGGCCCAGCCCGCCAGACCGATCGAGACGGCGGAAAGGACCTGGCCCTCGACCGGCGGCGACATCCTGAACGTCCGCCTGCCGGAAGACGCGCCGCGTGCGCCCCAGCCGCCCCAGGCGGTAGACGCCCCGGACGCCCCCGACGCGTCCAGCGCGCCCTCCACCCTGGCGATGGCCGCCGCCTACTAGGCGAAATCCGGCCCCGGCCTTGCAGCCAACCGGTCCAACCCCTGGCGCGTGTTTCATTTCGCGCCACAGGCGAGGACTGGAATGATCGACGCACAACAGCAGCCCGATGAACGGCCCGACCTCTGGCGCAAGCTGGAAGCCCTGGCCTGCGGCTTCGTGCTGTTCATGTTGTCCAACGCCTTCATCGGCCCGCTGCTGGATCCGCTGCAGGCCGGCGGCGAGAACATTCCCGTGCTGCGGCTGATGTGGCTGCCGGTCTACGCCCTGATCCTGGGCCTGGCCGCCTGGCGCGCCCCGCGCATGATGCGGTTCTGGTTTCCGGCCGTCATGCTCAGCCTGCTGATCTTCTGGGTGTTCGCCTCGGCCTCGTGGTCGCTGGACCCCGGCACCACCAACCGCCGCGCCTTGGCGGCGGCCTTCACCACCCTGTTCGGCCTCTATTTCGCGTCCAGTTTCGACGGACGGCGAATGGCCGAGATCATCGCCACCACCTTCCTGTTCCTGGCGATCGGCGGCGGGCTGGCCGCGGTGGCCTATCCCAAGATGGGCGTCCATCACGACGTCAACGCCGGCGACTGGCGCGGCCTCTGGTACGAGAAGAACCAGATGGGCGCGATGATGGTCTACGGCGCGTTGGCCGCCATGGCCGCGATCCTGGCCGGCTCGGCTCGGCGCAAGCAGATGGTCGTGACGATCCTGCTATGCGCGGCGCTGATCGTGATGACCAAGTCCAAGACCTCGCTGGTCGTGCTGATGATGGGCCTGGGCGGCTCGATGCTGCTGGCGGCCATGCGACGCGGACCGGCCACGGCGGTGATCGTGATCTGGCTGGGCGTCACCGCCATCGGCGTCACGGTCATGGTCCTGTGGCTGGCGCCCGAGCTGGTCTTCAAGGCCCTGGGCAAGGACCCCACCCTGACCGGCCGCACCGACATCTGGGCCGCCCTGCTGCGCCAGTCGGCCAAGCATCCGCTGACCGGCTACGGCTACGCGGTGTTCTGGACGCTGGAATCCCATCCGGCCCAATGGATCCGCAAGGAGACCGGCTGGCTGGTGCCCACCGCCCATAACGGCTGGCTCGACATCCTCGCCCAGCTGGGTTGGATCGGCGTGGGCCTGTGCGCCCTGGTGCTGGGCGGCTCGCTGCTGGTCGCGCTGTTCCGCCACCGCGCGGTGCAGGACGGCTATTGGGCGACCCTGTTCCTGGCCATCTTCCTGATGACCACCTTCTCGGAAAGCTTCATCCTGGAGCGCAACGGCATCGCCTGGGCCCTGGCCTGCGCGGCGGTGACGCGCCTGCTGGGACCGGTCTGGGCTCGAAGCGCGCCAGCTGAAAAGGCGGTCCGCCGCCCGCTGTTCGCCCCGCCACCCCTGACCTGGAGCTTGGCGCCCGCCGGGCCGATGTTCGAGATCCAGGCACCCGCGCCGGGCCGGGTTCCGGTCGCGGTGGCCCGTTCGACCGCCCGTCCCGCGACCTTCGGACAGCGCCCCGCCCCCACATTTGGCAAGCGCGCGGTCTCGCCTTTCGCCGCTTAGGCGGCTACTGGAGCGGCATGACCGACTACACGCCCCAGCAGATCGTCGCCCGCGGCGCGCGCGCCGACGCCGAAGCCGCCGCCGACGCCATCGACAACCACCCCGGCCTCGAAGGGGCGACCTACTCGATCCTGGAAGAGGACGAGGACAAGGGCCTGTGGCGCATCGACGCCTTCCCGACCAACGACGAGGAAGACGCGGGCCTGCTCGAAGTGCTGGCCGGCTATCCGCTGAAGGTGGTGCGCGAGCAATTGGCCGACGCCGACTGGCTGGCCATGGCGCTTTCGGGTCTGCCGCCGGTGCGCGCCGGCCGCTTCTTCGTCTACGGCATGCACGATCGCGGCCGCCTGCCGGCCAGCACCGTCAACCTGCGCATCGAGGCCGGCGCGGCCTTTGGCACCGGCCACCACGGCACGACCGTCGGCTGCCTGATGGCCTACGACAAGCTTATCAGGGCCCGCAAGTTCAACAAGGTTCTGGACGTCGGCGCCGGCACCGGCCTGCTAGCCATCGCCGCCGCCCGCACGGGCTCGAAGATCGCGGTCGGAACCGACATCGACAAGCCCAGCGTCCGGATCTCCAAGGAGAACGCCAAGGTCAACCGCGCCAACGCCCGGTTCGTCCACGCCTCGGGCCTGAGCAACCGCCTGGTGACCGACAACGCCCCCTACGATCTGGTGTTCGCCAACATCCTGGCCCGCCCGCTGGTCAGCCTGGSCCAGGACATCAAGAACGCCCTGGTCCCCGGCGGCACGGTGATCCTGTCGGGCCTGCTGCGCACCCAGGAACGGATGGTCAAGGCCGCCTACATCTCGCGCGGCTTCAAGGTGGTCAACCGCATCCACCGCGACGCCTGGGCGGCGCTGGTGCTGCAGCGGCCGTAGTCTTGAACTCACCCTCTCCCTTGGGAGAGGGTTTCAAGAAAAGCGGAACACCCTTGGGCTTCATCTCGTTTCTCCTGCCGGGACACTCTCGCGCCAGGWGCAACGTCATGACCTATGTCGATCCCCAAGGCCCGCCGCCCGAACGGGTGGTCCACGTTCGTCGCGAGGGCGGCGCCACCGGCTGGTTCGTGGCCGGAGCCGTCGCCATCGTGGCCGTGGTCGCCATCGTCTTCATGCTGACCGTCGGGGCCCGCACCCCCAGCCAGGACCAGATCGCCCAGGCTCAGGAACAGGGCCGCGTCGCCGGAAACCTCGAAAGCGCCCAGACCGGGGCCGCCCAGGCCACGATCGTCGCCCAGCAGGCCGCCCGCGACGCCACCGCCGCCGCCGACAGCGCCCGTCGTTCGACCGAGAGCACGGCCGCCAATGCCGCCAATGCCGCGCACGACGCCGCCGCGACCGCCGCCGCCTCGCGCGACGACACCATCGCGCCGTCGGCCGACCCCAACATCAACCCGGCTCCGGCCCAACAGCCGCAACCGGTGAACTAAGCCCCTCTTCCCACTGCGGCGGGGGCGGATTACATCGTTGGTCATGCGCCAGACCTTCGATGAGTCCACCGATCCGGGCTTCGGCCCCCGCCACGTTCCCCTGATCCGCGCCGCCATGGCGCGACAGGGCCTGGACGGCTTCCTCGTGCCGCACGAGGACGAGCACCAGAACGAATATCTGCCGGCCGCCAACGACCGCCTGGCCTGGGCCAGCGGCTTCACCGGCTCGGCAGGGGCCGGGGTGATCCTGACGGACCGCGCCGCCGTGTTCGTCGACGGCCGCTACACCCTGCAGGTGCGCGACCAGGTCGATCAGGGCGTGTTCGAGATCCGCGACCTCGTCGAAGGGGGCGTGCCCGCCTATCTGGAAACCGCCTCCAAGGGCGCGGTGATCGGCTACGACGCCCGCCTGCACAGTCCTCAGGCCCTGGACGGCCTGAAGGCCGCCGCCGCCAAGGCCGGCGCGGCTTTGAAGCCCGTGGCCGTCAACCCGATCGACGAGGCCTGGGGCGCCGAGCGTCCCGCCCAGCCCGCCGCTCCGGTCGTTCCGCAAGCGGTGAAGTACGCCGGCGAGGAGTCGGCCTCCAAACGCGCCCGCGTCGGCTCGGCCGTCGCCGCCCTGGGCGCCGACGCGACGGTGATCACCGCCCCGGCCTCGATCGCCTGGCTGTTCAACATCCGCGGCGGCGACGTCATCCGCTCGCCCCTGCCGCTGTCGCAGGCGGTGCTGCGCGCCGACGGCACGGCCCGGTTGTTCCTGGATCCGGCCAAGGTCACCGATGAACTGCCCGCATGGCTGGGCAACCAGGTCTCGCTGGAAGGCCCCGAAGCCCTGGACGCCGCCCTGGGCGAGTTGGCCGGGCAAGCGGTGCTGGTCGATCCGGCGCAGTCTTCGGCCTGGTACTTCGACAGCCTGGTCGCCGCCGGCGCTTCGGTGGTCCGCGCCATGGACCCTTGCACCCTGCCCCGCGCCTGCAAGAACGCCGTCGAGATCGCCGGCACCATCGAGGCCCACAAGCGCGACGGCGCGGCCCTGACCCGCTTTCTCCATTGGCTGGCCACCGAGGGCCAGATCAATCCGCCGGACGAGAAGGAAGCCGTGGCCAAGCTGGAGGCCTTCCGCGAGGCGACCGGCGTGCTGAAGGATCTCAGCTTCGACACCATCGGCGCGGCCAACGGCCATGGCGCCCTGCCCCACTATCGCCCGACCGAGCGCAGCAACGAACGCGCCGCCCTGGGCTCGCTGCTGCTGGTCGACAGCGGCGGCCAGTACTTGGACGGCACCACCGACGTCACCCGCACGGTGGCCATCGGCGAGCCGACCGCCGAGATGGTCACCCGCAACACCCTGGTCCTGAAGGGCCACCTGGCCATCGCCCGCCTGCGCTTTCCGGCCGGCACAACCGGCTCGGCCATCGACGCGTTCGCCCGCGCTTCGCTCTGGAGCCACGGCCTGGACTACGATCACGGCACCGGCCACGGCGTCGGCGTCTATCTGGGCGTCCACGAAGGCCCGCAGCGGATCTCCAAGGCCCCCAACACCATCGCCCTGCAGCCGGGCATGATCGTCTCCAACGAGCCGGGGTACTACAAGGACGGCGAATACGGCATCCGCATCGAGAACCTCGAGGTCGTCATGCCCGCCGAGGCCGTCGGCACGGGCGATCGCCCGATGCACCGTTTCCAGGCCCTGACCCTGGCCCCTATCGATCGGCGACTGGTGGACAAGAGCCTGCTGTCGGCCGAGGAGATCGCGCAGTTCGACGCCTATCACGTGCGGGTTGTGACGGAGATTGGACCGCGGGTGGAGCCGGAGATCCGGGCTTGGCTGGAAGAGGTCTGCGCGCCGCTCTAGGCCGCGGTCGGGGACATGCCCTTGCGGCGTGTCCCCATCGGCATCCACCGAGCCAGGACTGGGGGACACGCCGCAAGGG
>NZ_JBFTZS010000048.1:0-21452 GCF_056406675.1 Caulobacter sp. P1_B12_2
CTCCGCCCCCTATGGGGGCGGACAGACCGCGAAGCGGTCAGGTGGGGGCAAGTGAGTGAGCCACTAAAGCCGCGGCAGCCACATCCCCATCGTCGCTCCGAACACCCCGATCCCGGTCGCCAGCGCGAAAACCCCAACCACCCCCGCCATCGCCAGCTTCGCCCCCGCCCCGCCGCGATCCCTGGCCGCCTGATAGAGCTCCAGCACCGCCAGCGGCAGCAGGTAGCAGCCGTACGCCCAGAACACGTCGAACGGACCGTCGAAGGCGTCGGTGTGGCCGACCGGGCCCTGGTTGACCAGAAACCAGGCCATCAGCCCCACCCGGTAGAACCAGACTCCGCTGGCCACCATGAAGGTCCGCATGGCCCAGCGCCGGTGGCTGTCGATCCGGCGGGCCAGGGCCTGACGCCAGGCCATGGCCGCGCAGATCAGGATCAGCACGCCGTCCAGGGTGATGGCGACGGTCATGATCGGTCCGGCGATCGTGCCACGCTTGGCCACCAGGTAGAAGGCCGCCAGGCTGGCCCCGATCGCCGTCAGCACATAGGCCCGGCCGTTCCAGCGGTGGAAGCCGATGGCCCTCGCGCGGATCCAGGGGACCAGTTGCAGCGGCCCGCCGACGGTGACGATCCCGGCCAGCAGCAGATGCACGCCCAGGAACAGGTTGGTCGCCGGCTGGCCAGGATTGATCCCGTGGCTGCCCAGGACCTCGTTCCAGCGCCCGAAGTCTCCCAGCACCGCCGCGCGCCAGTAGAAGGCCACGATGTAGACGGCGAACATCCCCTGCCCCAGGGCCGCGACCAGGAACCAGAAGGCGCCCGCCCGCCTCAGGGCCTTGTCCGCCCAGGCGCCGGCCTCGACACGCCGGCTCAAGATCGTCTCACTCACGCTGAACATCCCCACGACTGACGGCGTCAGCTTGACGCTCTCGCCAACGCAACGACATGTCCGCTCAGGCCAGAAGTTTGGCCGTGCGTGACAAAGGACGCGGGATGTCGGAACCGACGGTGTCGGCGGGCTACGCCAAGGCGCTGCTGGACTTCGCCGTGTCGAAGGGCGCGTCGCGTGACCGGCTGCTGGCCCGCGCCGACATCCGGGCCGAGGACCTGGAAGACCAGGACGGCCGCGTGCCGATGCGCCGCTACATCGCCCTGATGACGGCCGGCAAGGACCTCTGCGCCGCTCCGGCCCTGGCCCTGGAGTTCTGCGAAGGCACGCGGTTCGAGGAGTTCTCGGTCGTGGGCCTGATCTGCCAGTCGGCCGACACCATGGGCGAGGCTTTGGCCGAGCTGAACCGCTTTCGCCGCCTGGTCATCGAGATCGACGGCCTGGTCCCCGGCGAGCGCTTCAAGCTGACGCCGCGCGAAGACGGCTTATGGCTTGAGGACCAGCGCCCGCCCGACGCCTTCCCTGAACTCACCGAGATCGCCTTCGGCCGCTTCATCTGCGAGGTGGCGCGGCACTATCCAGGCACGCCGTTCGTCAAGCAGCTGGTGGTCACCCACGCCGCGCCCGCCCACGCCGAGGCGTATGAGCGGATCCTACAAGTGCCGGTGACCTTCGGCGCCGACCGCAACGCCATGCGCATCGACCCCAGTTGGCTGAGCCTGAAGATCCACAAGCCCAATCCGTATGTGTTCGGCGTGCTCAGCGCCCATGCCGCCGCGCTGCTGGAGGAGTTGCAGACCAGCCAGACCATGCGCGGCCGCGTCGAGCGCCTGATCATGCCCCTGCTGCACAAGGGTGACGCCATCGGTAAGGACTATGCGGCCAAGGCATTGGGGGTCAGCGGCCAGACGCTCTATCGCAAGCTCAAGGCCGAGGGCGTCAGTTTCGAACAGCTGCTCGACGACCTGCGCCATCGCCTGGCCGTGCACTATCTGGACGGCCGGAAGGTCTCGGTCAGCGAGACGGCCTATCTGGTGGGCTTCGCCGACGCGAGCGCGTTTTCGCGGGCGTTCAAGCGCTGGACCGGCGTCAGTCCGCGCGGTCGCAAGGGCTGATCCCGGCTAGGGCGTATCGCCATTCAGCGCTTTGGGTGGTCGTCAGTTCTCGAACCGTCCCCTTTAGCCGTCATTCCCGCCCTTGTGGCGGGAACCCCTTTGTCCGCCGTAAGTGCAGAGGAGTGGCGATACGCCCTAGTGAGCCGGGCGCGGCTCGAACGAGCGCTTCTCCGGAACTTTCAGGCACTCGGCGTCCGGCTTCTGGCCGTGCTGCGGCTTGGGCTCGGGATGCGGCAGGTGGCCGCCGCCGAGGGGCGCTTGCTGTTGGAACGGCTTCATCATGGCGTCATCCTCCCGATTTTTCGTGTCGTTTTCATCACGCCGCCGCTTCCAGCGTGTCCAGCAGCCGGACCTCGACGCTGACGGCGAGCTTCGCCTCGCCCGGATCGTCTAGGATGGTGCCCGAGATCGGCTTGGCCTCGTTGGGCGTGCGGGTGTGGGCGACCAGGATCAGGTCCGGCGATTCCGCCAGGCCGTTGGTGGGGTCGAACTCGGTCCAGCCCAGGCCCGGCAGGAACACCTCGCACCAGGCGTGGGTGGCGCCGGCGCCGCGCAGGGCCGAGGCCGGACCGCTATAGATGTAGCCCGTGGCGAACACCGCCGCGTAGCCCAGCCGCCGCAGGGCCTCGACCATCAGCCAGGCGAAGTCGCGGCAAGTGCCTTGGCCGGACGCGATGGTCTCGGCCGGGGCCTGGGTGCCGGCTTCCGGGCGGGCCTTGTAGACGAAGCTGTCGTGAATGGTGGCGTTCATCCGCAGCAGGAAGTCGATGGCCGGCTCGTCGGGGCGCTCCATCTGCTGGCGCAGCCAGCGCAGCAGCACCCGGTCGTCGTCGTCGGTGGCGGGGGTGATGAACGGGTTCAGCACCGCCCGGTCCTCGCGCGAATAGACGATGGGCGAGATGGTGTGCGGGTCGTCGATCTGCAGGCTGGTCAGGGGGGCGGGAAAGCGGTCGATGACCAGGCGGCTGGTGATGGTGAAACTGTCGGCCTCGCCCCGCGGCGTGAACCAGCAGACGCAATTGCCGACGGCGTCGTAGGTCCAGCGGGTCTCGCCCGGCAAGGACGTCTGCAGCGAGGCCTCGACGATGCGGATGGCGTGGCTGTCGCGCGGCCGGATCAGCAGCCGATGCGCCCCGAAGCCGACCGGCCGGGCGTAGCTGTACCGCGTTTCATGAAGGATGCCGAGCCGCGCCATAGGCTCAGCATAACCCCGCCGAACCCGCTTCGTTCCGTCACAGGCGGGTGATTGCTGTGGACGGAACAAAATAAGAACAATAGGTTAGAGGGATGGCCGTCCTCGATCTGAAACGCAAGCTCGCCATCCTCTCCGACGCCGCGAAATACGACGCCTCATGCGCCTCGTCGGGAGCCCAGAAACGCAATTCCATGGACGGCAAGGGCGTCGGCTCGACCGAGGGCATGGGCATCTGCCACGCCTATGCGCCGGACGGGCGGTGCATCAGCCTGCTCAAGATCCTGCTGACCAACTTCTGCATCTACGACTGCGCCTATTGCATCAACCGGGTGTCGTCCAACGTCGCGCGGGCGCGGTTCACGGTGAAGGAGGTCGTCGACCTCACGCTGAACTTCTACAAGCGCAACTATATCGAGGGCCTGTTCCTGTCGTCGGGGGTGATCCGCACCGGCGACTACACGATGGAGGAGATGGTCCGGGTGGCGAAGTCGCTGCGGCTGGACCACGATTTCCGCGGCTACATCCATCTGAAACTCATCCCCGAGGCCTCTCCCGAATTGGCGGCCGAGGCCGGTCTCTATGCCGACCGGGTGTCGATCAATGTCGAGTTGCCGCTGGACGAGAGCCTGCGGGTCCTGGCGCCGGAGAAGGACGCGGCCGGCATCAAGAAGGCCATGGGCCGCATGCGCCTGGCCATCGAGGACCGCAACGCGCCGGTGAAAGCGGGGCGCGCCAAGCCGCGCAAGTTCGCCACTGGCCAGTCGACCCAGCTGATCGTCGGGGCCGACGCGGCCAAGGACGGCGACATCCTGGCCCGCAGCGCGACGCTGTACGGCGCCTACCAGCTCAAGCGCGTCTACTATTCGGCCTTCAGCCCGATGGCCGACAGCAGCGCCCGCCTGCCGGTGATCCGGCCACCCCTGGTGCGCGAGCATCGCCTGTACCAGGCCGACTGGCTGATGCGGTTCTACGGCTTTGGCCAAGGCGAGATCGTCGCCCCCGGCCAGGACCTGGACCTGACCATGGACCCCAAGACCGCCTGGGCCCTGCGCCATCGYGGCGACTTCCCGGTCGACGTCAACACCGCCGACCGCGAGACCCTGTTGCGCACGCCGGGCCTGGGCGCCAAGGGCGTCGACCGCATTCTGCTGGCCCGCATCCAGACCCGCCTCACGCTGGACGACGTCAAGCGGGTCTGCGGTTCGGTCAAGCGCGCCAAACCCTTCATCGTCACCGCCGACTGGACGCCCGGCGCGGCCACCGACGGCGAAGGCCTGCGGGCGTCGCTGATCGCGCCCCAGCAACTGAGCCTGTTCTGATGCGGGTGATGCGGCTGGAGTCCGAGATCGACTTCGACGGCTGGCGTGTCGCGGCGCGCGCGTTGCGCGCCGAGGGCGTGGCGCCGGAGGCGGTGGTGTGGACGGTGGAGCGTGAGTTGTTTTCCGATCTGCTCCAAACAACGCCTGTCATCCCGGACGAAGCGCAGCGAAGATCCGGGACCGACCCAAAGCGCCGCGCTTCCGGCGATCCCGGATCTTCGCGCTACGCGCTCGTCCGGGATGACAACGAAATTTGCGAAGCTCCCAGCAAGACGTGCTTCACCGTCCCCGCCGCCTTCGTCGACCTGGCCCAGACCGTCATCCTGCACCGCTCGCCCGAGCGGCTGGCCCTGCTCTACCGCATCCTCCATCGCCTCGAAGCCCAGCCGCGTCTGCTGGCCAACCCCGCCGACGCCGACGTCGCCAAGGCCCGCGACATGGCCAAGAACGTCGGGCGGGCGATCCACAAGATGCACGCCTTCGTGCGTTTCCRGCTGGTCGAGGACGTGACGCCGGAGACTTACGTCGCCTGGTTCGAGCCCGCCCACCGCGTCACCGAGGCCGCCGCGCCGTTCTTCGCCCGGCGGTTCGCCAACATGAACTGGTCGATCCTGACGCCCGACGCCTGCGTCCACTGGGATGGGAGCTCGCTGACCATGTCGCCCGGCGCCGATCCCGCCGACGCCCCGTCCCAGGACGCTCAGGAAGAGATGTGGCGCACCTATTACGCCTCGATCTTCAATCCGGCGCGGCTGAACCCGGCGATGATGAAACAGGAGATGCCCAAGCGTTATTGGCGAAACCTGCCCGAGGCGGCGCTCATTCCGGAGCTGATCGCCAAGGCGCAAGGCCGGACCGAGACCATGGTCGCCGCACACCCCACAAAGCCGTCGGACCGCGTGCTCAAGGCCGCGCTGAAGCACGCCCGCGACGGCTCGTTCGGCGAGAGCAACCTGGTCAATCTGGAAGAAGTGGCCGCCGGCGTGCAGGTCTGCCGCCGCTGCGACCTGTGGCGCGACGCCACCCAGGGCGTGCCTGGGCTGGGACCGGTCAAGGCGGCGCTGATGATCGTCGGAGAGCAGCCGGGCGATCAGGAAGACCTGCAAGGCGTCCCGTTCGTCGGTCCGGCCGGCCAGCTTCTGGACCGGGCCATGGCCGAGGCCGGCGTGCCGCGCGACCGGGTGTTTGTCACCAACGCGGTCAAGCATTTCAAGCACGAGCCGCGCGGCAAGCGGCGGCTGCACAAGACCCCGGACCGGGGCGAGGTCCAGGCCTGCCGCTGGTGGCTGGACGCCGAGCGCCGGCTGGTCCGTCCCAAGGTGATCCTGGCCCTGGGCGCCACCGCGACCCTGGCGGTGTTCGGCAAGGCCGTGCCGATCGGCCAGTCGCGCGGTCAGCCGGAGGCGCTGACCGGCGGAGAACAGGGCCTGGTCAGCTGGCACCCGTCCTTCCTGCTGCGCGTCCCCGACCCAGAGACCAAGGACCGCGCCTTCGCGGAGTTGGTCGAAGATCTACGGCTGGCTTGGAAGCTGGCGGGATAAGACGAGGTTGGGGACACGCGCCTGCGCGTGTCCCCGTCGTTCCTAGTTCAGGCCGACGCTCATCTCGTAGATGATCGGCGTGAACGCCCCGGAGGTGAAGCTCAGCCGCACCCCGCTGCTGACCACGGTGGGGAAGGTCACCGTGCTGCTGGCGCCGATGGTCGTGCCGTAATAGGCCGGAGCCCAGGCGCTCCCGGTCCAGTAATCGATCCGATAGCCGCTGGTGCGGTCGCCGAATTCCGACATGGTGACCGTGTTGAACGCCTTTCGGGTTCCGAAATCGGCCTGCAGCGAAGCGGCGTATCCGGGGCCCCGAGCCTGCCAATTGGTGTTGGGGTCCCCGTCGAAGGCCTTGTCGGCCGTCTGGGTGAGGTCCCAGTTGGACGAGCTTGCGTAGGAACCCTTCAGCGCCAGGTTCGTCGAGACGGCCGGCGTGGCGTTCAGCGTCATCTCGTAGATGATCGCCGTGTCGATCCCCGAGGTGAAGTAGAGCCTGGCCCTGCGTCCGGTCACCGCCGGGAAGCTGACCGTGCTGGACGCACCGATCCCGGTTCCGGTGTAGGCGGTCTTCCAGGTCGAGCCGTTCAGATACTCGATCCGGTAGCCCGTCGTCCGGGTCCCGAACTCGCTGATCGTCGCCTGGCTGAAGGTGGAGTCCTTGCCGAAGTCGATCTCCACCCACTGCCCGCCGTAGAGCGTGCCGGGCGCCGCCTGCCAGTTGGTGTTGGGGTCGCCGTCGAACGCCCCGTGCGAGGTCTGGCCGGGCCAGTTGGACGAGCTGGAATACTTCAGCACCTCCGAGACCGCATCGACGCGGTCGGTCCCGGTCTGCAGGGTCGGCGTCATCCAGCCGCCCTCGTCGAACTCGTTCCAGGCGTACATCAGCACCGTGTTGGCGTCGGCCGTGACCTGGTTGCCCTGCACCCAGTTGAGGGCGTTCTGCAGGTTGGTCCCGATCTCGGCCGGGGCGGCCTTCTGCACCCAGGCGGTGGACGACACCGGCTGGTTGTTGTTCCAGCTCTGCGGATAGAGCGACCTGGGTCGGTTGTCCCAGCCCGTCGTCACCGAAGGCACTACCTTCTTGCCGGTGTTCCTGAAGGTGTTCCAGGTCGACGCGTTCTGGGAGATCAGCGTGGAATAGGGCACGCCGTTGGACGCGCCGTCGGCATAGGTGCTGATGGCGTCCGCTCCGGCGGCCGTGGCGTAGCTGGACGCCGTACCGGCGTTGGGCGACAGCAGGACGACGTAGGGATTGGCCGCCCCCGCGGTCGCCGCCGCTGACCGCACGCCGGCCACGAAGGTCGCCATGTCGGCGGTGGTGTCGCCGCCGTTGATCATCACATAGAGCAGCGGACGGCCGTTGAGCACCTTCTGGAAATGGCCTCGCACGAATTCCGCGGCGAGGGTCGCGGCGGGCGCCGAGCTCATGCTGACGACGTAGGTGTAGTTGAGACCCTCGCGCTGGCCGCTCGACTGGTACAGGTTCCGGGCCGTCGACATGCCGTCGTTGTCCGCGAAGTAGCAGAACGCCCAGTAGTTGACGCCCGCCCGCTTGGCATAGGCGATGTCGGCGTCCATCTGGCCCTGGGTCAGCTGGCGGATCTCGACGGAATCCGCGCCGGTTTCCACGCCATAGAACGGCACGCGGTCATGAAACTGGTTGAGACCGAGATTGCGCTCGACCTCCAGGCCGACGTGGCCGCCGGCTCCCGTGGGCAGGTCGCCCACCCAGGCGTCCCAGCGAATGGCGCCGACCGTGGCGCCCGGCGTGTTGGCGGCGAATGTCGCGGCCGGCGCCGACAAGGTCGCCAGACACAGCGCCGCGGCGACGGCCTTGGCGACTTTCGGCGCCAGGCCGCGCAGAGGGGATGATCTATTCATTTTGGGAAATCCTTAGGGTTCAAATTGGGTTTTCAGGTCACCGGCGCTGAAAATTGCGCCGGCGTGTTTTCACGATCCCGAAGGCGGGAAGGTCCGCTCCTCAAGATCGCTTGTTCCTATTTTGTTCTCGTCATGCGTCAGACTCGGACGTGCTCACGCTTGCCGAGTCTAGACTCGACGCGACGTGGCGATCCGCCACCGACGCGTGGGCGCGAGCGCTCGCGAAGAGCGGCTTGGTTATGTCCGAATGAAGTGGGCGAGCGCGGCCCCGTCCGAAGATCTAGGCTGAGAAGCCCGCCTCGGCGAAGGCCAGCATGCGGCCCAGCAGGGCCTCGACGTCGGCCTCGCTGGTCGTGCCTTCCGACAGCACGTTCAGGCGGTCGAACTCGGCGAAGCGGTTGTTGTGCAGCATGCCCAGGGTGAAGTGCAGCCGCCAGTAGATCTCCTCGGACGGCAGGTCAGGGCGCGCCTTGAGCAGGGCGTCGGAGAAGCGGCGCAGGTGGGTGACGTCGGTCTGCAGGACCTTGCGGATCTCGTCGGTGCCCTCGCTGCGGGCCCGGATCAGGAACTGCAGCGAGATACGGCGCTCGTGGTCCGGCGCTAGCCACTTCAGCGGCGGGGTCAGCAGGGCGGCCAGGATCTCGCGCACCGGCGGAACGCCGGCGTGGCGGTCGGTGGCCTCGTGCAGCTTCTTGGCCCGCTCGCGGTTCAGCTCGACCGTGCGCCGACGGAAGATCTCGTACAGCAGCGCGTCCTTGGAGCCGAAGTGATAGTTCACCGAGGCCAGATTGACGCCCGCCGCGGCGGTGATGTCGCGCACCGACACGTTCTGGAAGCCGTGCAGCGCGAACAGGCGCTCGGCGGCCACGAACACCAGGTTCTTGGTGACGGCTTCGTTGTCGCTCTCGACGTCGATGTCTGGCGCGGTGATGACGGTCGCGCCGTCGCTCTTCGGACTCACTACGGTATCCCCTTTACCTGTGGGGAAGTCTTACGGCCGTTCGAATTTGGCGCAAGCGTCAAGATGGAACGCGGACGGAGGAATTCTGCAAGCGCCGCCAGCGCAACGCGCAGGGATTGCCATTTCGGCGCCTCGAAGCCCGGGCGGGGTTTGGCGCTGGCCTCGATTTCCCGTATCAAGCCCGGATCGACGGATCGGGACCTGTCGGGGGAGTAAAAGCTTTTGGTGCGTGATCAGCCGAACAACGCCGCCCTGTCCAGGCCGGGCATGCGGGTGAGCCTTGTCGTGGGCTTCCTGCTGCTGGTCTGCGCGGCCCTGGCCGCGATCGTCGTCGCCGTCACCAGCGCCGACGCAGAACGCTGGGCGGCGCACTCGTTGGAGGTCCGACGCCTCCAGACGGTGATGTTCAGCGCCATGCAGGACGCCGAGACCGCCCAGCGTGGTTATCTGCTGACCCAGAATCCGGACTATCTGCGGCCCTACGACGAGGCGCATGAGCGGCTGCCGGTCCTGAGGCGCGACCTGCGCGCGGCGGTCGCCGACAATGCCGGCCAGCAGCGGCGCCTGACGGCGCTGGACCAGGCGATCGACGCCAAGTTCGCCGAGCTGGACCGCACGGTGGCCCAGGCCCGGGCGGGCCATGTCGACGCCGCGATCGCGCGCCTGAGGACCAATCAGGGCAAGGCGATGATGGATCGCGTGCGCGCCCTCAGTCATGCCTTCGAGGCGGCGGAGGCTGACCTGCTGGCCCAACGCCAGGCCGACGCCGCCGTCCAGCGCTCCGTGCTGATCGGGGTCATCGTGCTGGCCCTGGTCGCCGCCGCCGTGCTGGCCTACGCCGTCGTCCGCGAGACCCGCGACCATGCCCGCGAGCTGACGGACCACAACCGCGCCCTGGAAAACGAGATCGCCCAACGCGAACGCGCCGAGGCCCAGCTGCGCCAGGCCCAGAAGATGGAGGCGCTGGGCCAGCTGACCGGCGGCGTCGCCCACGACTTCAACAACATGCTGGCGATCATCGTCGGCAATCTGGACATGCTGATCCGTCGGCTGTCGGGACAGGAGAAGCTGCTCAGCCTGGCCGAAAACGCCCTGTCGGGCGCCAACCGCGCCGCCGCCCTGACCAAGGGCCTCCTGGCCTTCTCGCGCCAGCAGCCGCTGGATCCCAAGCCCACCGAAGTCAACAAGTGCGTGGCCGACATGTCCGAGCTGCTGCGCCGGGCGCTGGGCGAGCACATCGCCGTCGAGACCGTGCTGGCCGGCGGCCTGTGGCGCGCCTTCGTCGATCCGCCGCAGCTGGAAAGCGCCATCCTCAACCTGGCGGTCAACGCCCGCGACGCGATGGCCGAGAACGGCAGGACCGGCCGGCTGACGATCGAGACCTCCAACGCCTTCCTCGACAAGGCCTATGCCGACACCCATGCGGAGGTCGAGCCCGGCCAGTTCGTGCTGGTGGCGATCACCGACACCGGCGGCGGCATGACGCCCGAGGTGATGGAGCGGGCCTTCGACCCGTTCTTCACCACCAAGCGGCTGGGCGAAGGCACGGGCCTGGGCCTGAGCCAGGTGCACGGCTTCCTCAAGCAGTCGCGGGGCCACATCAAGCTCTACAGCGAGCTGGGGGTGGGCACGACGGTCAAGCTGTACCTGCCGCGCGACACCCAGGGACTGGCCGTCGAGGAGACCGCCGCGCCGCGCCCGATCGTGCCCAGCGGCGGAGCCTACACCGTGCTGATCGCCGAGGACGACCCCGGCGTGCGCACCTTCGCCGTCAGCGCCGCCCGCGATCTGGGCTACAAGGTGATCGAGGCCGACGGCGCGCCGGTGGCGCTGGAGCGGCTGGGCCAGCGCCCGGAGATCAACATCTTGCTGACCGACGTGGTCATGCCGGGCTCCAACGGCCGCCAGTTGGCCGACGCCGCTCTGGCCCTGCGGCCGGACCTGAAGGTCATCTACATGACCGGCTACACCCGCAACGCCATCGTTCACAACGGCACCCTGGACGCCGGCACGCGGCTGCTGACCAAGCCGTTCACCCTGGAGCAGCTGGACCGGGAGCTGCGCGACGCGCTCTCTGGCGATTAGGCCTAGGCCGGGCCGGCCTTCTGCGCCTCGCGATACTTGAAATAGGCGGCCTGGGGCGAAGTGGCGCCGGGCTGCTCCATGATCCTGCGGTCGCGGCGGATCAGGTCAATCTGCTCGCGCAGAGCCGAGGCGGTTTCGAAGTCCTCGGAAGCGACGGCCTGGGCCATCTCCTCCTCGAGTTCGGACAGATGGGTTTCCGACGACATCACGAGCTCCAGACGGGGCGGACTTCAGGCGGGCGCCTGGAACATAACGCGCGAGACGGCTGATCGGCTTGGCCCTTCGGCTTGAGATCGACGGCCGCGAGGCGTAAGTCGCCCTCGTGTCAGTCGATCAGCCCGCCCCTTCGCCAGAGACGTCGGTTCTTGGAACCCGCCTGATCTCCCTGGCCGTGGCCAGCGCGCTGCTGATGGAGTTCATCGACTCCACGGCCCTGTCGACCGCCCTGCCCACCCTGGCCCGGGCGTTCAGCGTCGACCCCATCCACCTGAAGCTAGCCCTGACCTCCTACATCCTGGCCCTGGCGGTGTTCACGCCGGCCAGCGGCTGGGCCGCCGAACGCTTTGGCGCGCGGCGGGTGTTCATCACGGCCATGGTCGTGTTCCTGACCGGCTCGGCCCTGTGCGGTCTGTCCCGGAATCTCGAGGCCCTGGTCGCCTCGCGCATCCTCCAGGGGATCGGCGGCGCGATGATGACCCCGGTGGCCCGACTGATCGTCGTCGGCTCGACGCCCAAGGACAAGCTGATCCGGGCCATGGGCTGGTTCACCATGCCCGCCCTGGTCGGTCCGCTGATCGGCCCTCCCCTGGCGGGCCTGGTGCTGAGCGTCGCCGACTGGCCGTGGATCTTCTATCTGAACCTGCCGATCGGCGTGCTGGGCATGACGGCGGTGATGCGCTTCGTCCCCAAGAGCCAACCGCAGGAGATGGGGCGCTTCGACACCCTGGGCTTCCTGCTGTCGGCCGTGGCGATCAGCGGCCTGGTGGTGGTGGCCGAGACGGCGGGGCTGTCGCTTCTTCCCCCTTGGGCGCAGTTGGGCATCGTCGCCGTCGCCCTGGGCTCCGGCTGGCTCTATCTGCGCAAGGCCAAGGTGACGCCCAAGCCGATCCTCGACCTCGGCTTGCTGAAATACCGCACCTTCCGCGCCAGCCTGCTGGGCGGGGCCTTCGTGAGGCTTGGCATCGGCGCCAGCCCGTTCCTGATGCCGCTGTTGCTGCAAGTGGCCCTGGGCTGGAGCCCCCTGAAGGCCAGCGTGGTCACCCTGGGCACCGGCGTTGGCGTCCTGATCGCCCGTCCGTTCGCGGCCGCCAGCCTCAAACGCTTCGGCTTCCGCACGCAGTTGGCGTTCTTCGTGGCCCTGACGGCGGTCCTGACCGCCGCCCCGGGCTTTTTCCGCCCCGGCACGCCGATGATGCTGATGGCGGGCACGCTGTTCCTGGCCGGTTTCGCGCGCTCGAACCAATTCATCGCCGCCAACACCATCGCCTATGCCGACGTGCCCCAGCCCAAGGTGGCCGCCGCCTCGACCCTGTCGGCGGTGGCCCAGCAGGTCGGCCTGGCCCTGGGGGTCAGTTTCGGCGGCCTGATGCTGCACCTGGCCAGGGGGCGCGAGGCGCACCTGACGCCGGAGCGGTTCACGGCGCCGTTCCTGGCGATCGGCCTGGTGACGCTGTTGGCGCTCCCGGTCTATCTGCGGCTGGACCGCGACGCCGGAGCCGAGATCAGCGGCCGGGCGCGCCGTCCCCTCCCCGAGAACGACGCCCCCAGCGAAGACGCCGCCCGCTAGGCGTCCAGCGCCGCCACCGCCTGGGCCGTCGTCACCACCGAGCAGAACTCGAAGCCCAGGGTCGCCACGTGGGCGGCCTGGATCGTCCTGGCGGGGATCGTTCCGCCGTCGCCGTCCGGCAGGTCGAAGCAGTCGCAGGCGTCGGCCGCCAGCAGCATGCGCCAGCCCAGGTTCGCGCCGACCCGAACGGTGGTCGACACGCACATGTCGGTCGAGATCCCGAACACGACCACCGCCCGCGCGTCCAGCCTGCGCAGCCGCAGGTCCAGATCTGTGCCGATGAAGGCGGAATTGACGCTCTTGGCCACCACGGGTTCGCCGGCCAGCGGCTCGAACCCCGCTCGAAAGGCGTTGCCCGGCACGCTGGGGCGCAGGGTCGAGGCAGGCTCGACCGAGTCGTGGCGCACGTGGATGATCGGCGCCCCGATCCGCCGCCAGCCCGCCAGCAGCGCCTGGCCGTTGCGGTCCAGGTCGGTGTTCCAACGGGGCGGCCAACTGGCTTCGTCGAAGGCGCGCTGCATGTCGACGGGCAGCAGGACGGTGCGGGCGGGATCGAGGTTCATTGATATCTCCTTCGTCCCCGCATACCTCCGTTCCAACGCCGGTTTCAGCCGGCAAGACGCCGGAGGACCCGGCAGATCGCCGGGGCGAGCGCGTGGACGACAAGGATCAATTGCTGCTGACGCTGCTGCGTCGCGACGCCCGGCGCCCGATCGTGGCCCTGGCCCGCGACCTGGGGCTGTCGCGCAGCGCCACCCAGGACCGCCTGGCGCGGCTGAAGACCACGGGCGCGATCGCCGGCTTCACGGTGGTCGAGGGGCTGGGCGCGAGGCCGCGGCAGCTGGCCTATCTGATGGTCAAGCTGATGCCCGGGCGCCGCTGCGCCCAGCTGATGCCCGCGCTGCGGGCCCTGCCCGCCATCGTCGCCGCCCATTCGATGGCCGGGCCGATCGACCTGCTGATGACCATCGAATACGCCGACGTCGCCGACCTGGAACTGACCCGTCAGGCCGTGGCGGCCGTGAACGGCGTGGCGGAGGTCTCCACGCACGTCGTGCTCGAGCGGCACATCGGCTAGAGCGTCTCCGCCGAAGCGGAGCCTAGACCCGCGCCGCCGCTATGCGCGTGCGGGCGATTTCGTCGGCGACCAGGTTGGCCGGGCGGCGGTCGACCAGCGAGTGGTCCAACACCTCGCCCAGGGTCTGGGCCAGGCGGTCGAGCTTGGCCGCCACCCAGGCCGGATCGAAGGCCGCACCGGTCTCCAGCGCGCGGATCTCGCCGGCCACGTTGATGATGCCGCCGCCGTTGATCACATAGTCGGGCGCATAGAGGATGCCGCGCTCGAACACCGCCTGGCCGATGGTCTTGTCGGCCAGCTGGTTGTTGGCCCCGCCGGCGATCACCTTGACCTTCAGACGCGGCAGGGTCGTGGTCGAGATGGCGCCGCCCAGCGCGCAGGGCGCGAACACGTCGGCGTCGACGTCGAAGATGGCGTCGGTCGAGACGATCTTGGCGCCGGTCTTGGCGGCCACTTCGTTCAGGGCCTGCTGGTTGACGTCGGCGATGATCAGCTTGGCGCCGGCGGCGTGCAGCTTCTCGGCCAGATAGGCGCCGACATGGCCGACGCCCTGGATGGCGACGGTGACGCCGTTCAGGTCGCGGTTCAGGGCCCGCTGGACGCACAGGCGCACGCCGCGGAACACGCCCTCGGCGGTGACCGGCGACGGGTCGCCCGAGGCGGCCGCGTGGCCTTCCAGGCCGGCGACGTACTTGGTGGTGCGGCGGGTGGCGACCAGGTCGGCCGGCGAGACGCCGACGTCCTCGGCCGTCCAGTACTGGCCGTTCAGGCTGTCGACGGCGCGGCCGAAGGCTTCGAACAGTTCCGGCGTCTTCTGGCTGCGGGCGTCGCCGATGATCACGGCCTTGCCGCCGCCGAAGTCGAGGTCGGCCATGGCGTTCTTGTACGACATGCCGCGCGACAGCCGCAGGGCGTCGGTCACGGCGGCGTCGCTGCTGGAATAGTCCCACATCCGGCAGCCGCCGGCGGCGGGACCGCGGGCGGTGGAGTGAATGGCGATAATCGACTTAAGGCCGGTTTTTTCGTCAAAGAACGCGTGAACGCCTTCGTGTCCCTCGAAATCCGGGGAATCGAACAAAGTCATGCCGTCGGTCTCGCCTTAGCCAGAAAGATTGCGCCGGGGTGTACGCTGGCGGGCTTTTCGCCACAACCCCTCGCTTCGCCGCACCCATTACGGGGGTCTGGAACGCCGTGCGTCCTTCGAGGCTCGGCTACGCCTCGCACCTCAGGATGAGGAATTCAGAGCAACGAAGGTCCTCATCCTGAGGCGCCCGCGCAGCGGGCCTCGAAGGACGCACGATCTCGGCCGCGCTACTGCTTCGACAACTGACTGCGCACCACGTTCGGCGCGGTCGGGGCCCCCGGGATCGGCGGGGCGCCGGACGGCAGGTCGGCCAGCGGATCCTTCAGGAACGAAGCCGCATCGGTCCACACCACCTGGGCCTGCTTGTCGACCAGCAGCAGGTGCCAGCCGTTGGCGTAATAGGCCGAGCGGTCGTCGGGCTTGAGCCGGCGGGCCGCCTCCATGGTCGGCTCCTTGGGGATGATGTGGTCGTTGGCCCCGTAGAAATAGGCGATCGGGATCTGGACCTTGCCCAGCGACGCCCAGGCCTTCTCCATCAGCCCGACCAGGCCGTACAACGTGTCGGAGCGCGCGCCCCAGATCATCAGCGGATCGCGGCCCATGCGCCGCAGTTCGTCGATATTGTCGGTGGGCTGGACGTTCTTGACCAGCCACTCCGGCGGCTTGACCACCCAGCTGCGGGTCGTGTGGGCGGTGATCCACAGGGTGGTCTTGTACGGCAGAGGCTGGGCCGACCAGCCCCAGACGGCCGGTGCGAACAGCAGCAGCCGCTCGGCGGCGGGCGGCCGGTCCGAGGCCATGGCGACGATGGCCAGGGCCCCGCCCATGCTCTCGCCGGCCAGGGCGACCTTGGCGTCGGGATGGGCCTCGCGGACCAGGGCGACGGTCGTGCGGATGTCCTCGATGACCAGGTCCGGCGGCGCCCAGACGCCGCGATCGGGCGAGCGGCCGAAGCCACGGATGTCGATGGCGTAGGTGGCGATCCCCTGCCCGGCCCAGAACGGCGCGGCCAGATGGAAGGCGTTCGAATAGTCGTTCATGCCGTGCAGGGCGACGATCACCTGGGTGACCGGCTGGCCCTCGGCCGGCAGCCATTTCGTCATGCCCAGCTTCTTGCCGTCGAAACTGAACAGGCCGTCGTCGTCCAGCCGGGGGCCGCGATAGCCCAGCTGGCCGGGGCCCGGCTGCTGGATGACCGGGGCGCAGGCGGCCAGGCTGGCCGTGCAGGCCGCCCCGAGGAGAAGAATCCGACGGTTCATGACGCCAGGATGCCCGCCACTCGGCGGCGAAGATAGGGCGCCACCTCGGCGTCGAACCACGGGTTGCGCTTCAGCCAGGCCGTGTTGCGCCACGACGGATGCGGCAGGGGCAGCACGCCCTGGTCCACATAGTCGCGCCAGGCGGCGACGGTGTCGGTCATGTTCGCCTTCATGCGAGATCCCAACGCCCAGGCTWGGGCATGGCTCCCGACCAGCAGGGTCAGCTCGACCTTGGGCAGGGCCGCCAGCAGCTGAGGCCGCCACAGCACGGCGCAGCGGGCCGGGGGCGGATAGTCGCCGCCCTTGGGATTGGTCCCCGGGAAACAGAACGCCATGGCCGCCACGCCGATCTCCGGTCGGCCGTAGAAGGTCTCGCGGTCGATCCCCATCCAGTCGCGCAGGCGGTTTCCGGACGGATCGTTGAACGGCAGGCCGGTCTCGTGCACCAGCCGTCCGGGCGCCTGGCCGCAGATCAGCAGCCGCGTCCCCTCGCCCACCCGCACCACCGGCCTGGGCATGTGCGGCAGGTACGGCGCGCACGCCCGGCAGGCGGCGATGTCGGCGAGGATGTCGTCCAGCGGCATGGGGGTGGAGGTAGGCGGCTCAGCCCCAAAGGCAAGCCCAGCCGCCGGTCGTGTCTGATTTCCGGGCCATCGCGACCCAACCCTCAAACACAATCCCGCCTCAAGAATGAACATGTGTTCAGTAATTACGTGTATAGTTTTACGTCGAGTTCCCGACACAGTAAGAATTAATCGCGCGAGTTGGAAACAAACCTCATCCTGAGGGTTACCTATCCAATCAAAGGATTTTTACATGGCAATTCCCAGGATCCTCTATGTCGAGGACAACCGTATTTCAAGCCTTTTGAACTGCTTAGTGCTCCGCGAGGTCGGCTATGAGGTCATTGAAGCCTTCTGCGCCGAAGAAGCCTGCCAGATCATCGACAAGCACGAGGTGCTGTCAGCCCTGATAACCGACATCAACCTGGGAACCGGCGGCGACGGCTTCGATGTCGCCCGCTGCGCCCGCGTCGCCTACCCGCGACTGCCTGTCGTCTACATCTCGGCGGCCGCCGCCGCGCGCTTCGCGGCGGAGGGTGTCGAGCGGTCGGAATTCATCGACAAGCCCTTCCATCCCGCCCGCATGATGGAGGCCCTGGACCGCACCATGCCCGCCGGCGCGGCCTAGGCCGTTGCCCCAGAAGAGCTCGCCGTCGGCGGTGAGGAAGGAGGGCGCGCCGAACAGGCCGCGCTCCTGGGCCACGGATCCGGACCCAGGCCGCCGGCGGCCGGTCGCGGATGGGCCGCCTCGGCGCTGGCCGCCAGGGCCTCGGAACCGGCCTCGCGTCCGCCCGTGCGATTGGGGATCCCGTCCCAGAACTCGTGCAGGTCGACGCTCGGTCCGCCGGGCGTCCAGCGCACATAGGCGATCGTTCCGCCCCGGTCGGTCTTTGGGAACCTCCACGACATCCAATGGCCGGCGTGCAGCGGCTGATGCAGATCGCCGACGATATGCATGATCCAGCACAGGGCGACGGCCCGATCGGCGCGCGACGCCTTGGGCTCGCGCGCGATCGCCAGCTGCTCGCGGAAGGCCTTGTCGGCGCCGCCCACCGTGATCGGCAGGACGAAGCGCCAGGCCGAGACCAGCTTCAGCGCATAGTGCCAATCGGGTCGGTCGTGCGGACTGCCGCGCGTATCGTCGGGCCAGCGGGCCATCAGGGCGAACAGCCGCCGCTCGCGCGCCTTGCCGCTCAGCCCGACCAACTGGCGCTCGAACGCCGCGTGGTCGGGATGACTCCGCATGATGGCGACGATCGCGGCGACGGCCTGGGGGTCACGCGCCGACAGCGCGTCATAGGCGATGTCGCCGGTCGCCATGTGCCCCTGGTCGTTCCAGGCCAGGGCGGGCGCCGGCGTCAGCGCGCCCAGGCCCAGGGCCGCCGAGACGGCGACCGCGATCGCGGTTCTACGCATGCTTCCCCCCAGTTTTGCGGCGAGCAGGCGCCGCGCAATCCTTGAGGTCAAGGGTGACGCGACGAACGGCCAGGCGCGGGCCTCCAGCTACAAGGCCCTCAAGACTACAGACCCAGGAAACGCTTCTCGCGCCCGATCCAATGGTCGAACGAGGGCCGCGCCAGGATCGCCTCGGTGTAGGCCTTGGCCTTGGGCCAACGCGACAGGTCGAAGCCCAGGTGGCCCAGATTGGCGAAGGGGCTGGCCACGGCGATGTCGGCCAGGGTCAGGCGGTCCTCCAGCAGGAAGCCGGACTCGGGGATCGTGCAATCCAGGTAGTCCAGGATCGGCGGCAGGGTCTCGTTCTCGGCCTTGGCGCAGATCGCCTCGTCGGTGGCCACGCCCATGAAGCGCGGGCCGACGATGCGGTTGAAGAACAGCGGCCCGGCCGCCCCGACCACGATGGTGTCGGCATATTCCTCGAACCAGATCGCCCGGGCGCGGTTGCGCGGGTCGGTCGGGATCAGGTTGGGATCGGGATGCAGCGCCTCGAGATAGGTGATGATCGCCGTCGAGTCCGAGATCTGGAAGTCGCCGTCCCTGAAGCCGGGGATCTTCTTGAACGGACTGCAGGCCAGGAACTCGGGATCGGGCGAACCGGGCGCCGAGACCTTGTTCTCCAGCGCCAGCCCTTTCTCGGCCCCGAAGGCCAGGGTCTTGCGCACATAGGGCGACAAAGACGAGCCGTAGACGATCATGGCGGACCTCCCCTTATGAGTTTCGCTCATAGGTCCACGTGTCGGGTTTTGATTCAAGACTTAGGCGTGCTGAGCCCCAAACCAAAGCTGTCATCCCGGACAAGCCCGACGCAGTCGGGCGCAGATCCGGGCCCGCTGGAAGCGCCGAGTTCAGGCGTCGGCCCCGGATCGGCGCGCTGCGCGCTTGTCCGGGGTGACAGGGTTGGTGGTCGTGACCCTATTCCTCGCCGGCCTCTTCGCCCGCCGCATCCTCGGCGACGTCGTCCGTCACGTCCTCGAAGCTGGTCGGGTCGCCTTCCTGGCGCAGGCGCAGGCGATAGACGCCGCGGAATTGCTCCGGGTTCACCGGCTTGTTGTGGCGCAGGATGACGATCTGGCCTTCGCGGGCCAGTTCGATGGCGTCGGTGCGCACATGGCCCAGCAGGCGCTGCCAGCGCTCGGGCTGCACGGCCTTGGCGACCGACATCGGGTCGATGGACTTGCCGGCGGCCACGGCGGCTAGTTGCGAGAGGATGGTGTCTTGAATAGGCGTGGTCATGGGCGGAGGGATGACACGAATCCGTCAGCAGTGCGAGCGCGGCCGCTTGCCTCGGGCGCCACGTCGCCTTAGGTCCTCAAAGACAACGCAAGGCGATGGGGCAAGGCCATGGACGGCGGCAACGAGATCTGGGACGGGCCCAAGCTGGTGACCGAGGGCGAGTGGGCCGGCTGGCGCACCTGGGCCGGCATGGACGCCTTCGAGGACCAGACCGGGCCGTTCTACTTCCGCGAAGAGAACGGCGTGATCCGCAGCGCCTTCCGCGCCGAGGCCCGCCACATGAACGGCGGCGGCTTCATGCACGGCGGCTGCATGATGACCTTCGCCGACTATTCGCTGTTCTCGATCTCGTGGGCTCACCTGAAGGACGTCCGCGCCGTGACCGTCAGCCTGAACGGCGAGTTCCTGGGTCCGGCCAAGGCCGGCGACCTGGTGGAATCGACCGGCGAGGTCACCAAGGCCGGCGGCTCGCTGCTGTTCGTGCGCGGGCTGGTGTCGACAGGCGGCGCGCCGATGCTGAACTTCTCGGGCGTGATCAAGAAGATCCGGGCGCGGTAGCTGGCGGAGCGGTTTCACAAACGGCTTGTCATCCCGGCCAAGCGCGTAGCGCGCAGATCCGGGGCCGCCGGAAGCTCTGAGTTCACGCGTCGGTCCCGGGTCTTCGCTTCGCTACGCCCGGGATGACAGCCGGTTTTGGCTTCATCAAACTCTAGCTACACCCCCGCCTTCGCCGCCGGCCTAGCCATCATCGCCTCACGCCACCGGCCCAGGTGGACCAGTTCCGCATCCGGCCGGAACCGCGCCATCCGCGCGAAGTCGATCGCCGTCGCCGCGAGAATGTCGGCCATGGTCACCCGCTCGCAGGCGATGAATTCGCTCTCGGCCAATCGGCGGTCGAGCATCTTCAGCCCCTTGTCGGCCATGCCGCGGTTGTTGGCGGCGACCTCGGGGATCTGAGTCTCGATCGTCGCCATGGCCGGATGGCTGTGGCGCACCATCATCATCAGCGGGGTGGCGACCATCATCTCGGTGCGCCGCATCCACATCTCGACGACGGCGGACTCGCAAGGGTCCTCGCCGAACAGGTTGGGCTCGGGATAGCGGGTTTCCAGATAGCGGCAGATGGCCACCGACTCGGTGATGGTTCGGCCGTCGTCCATCTCCAGGGCCGGCACATTGGGCAGACCTGCCTTGGCCAGGTATTCGGGCGTGCGGTGCTGGCCGCCGAAGATGTCGATATCGACGACCTCGATATCCTCGATGCCCTTCTCGGCCATGAACCAGCGCACACGGCGAGGATTGGGAGCCCGGCGGCTGTCATAGAGCTTCAAAAGAAATCCTCCCGGCTTTTGACCGGGAGGATGCTTTGGTTCCGCCGAGGAAGGAAAGGCTCTTTAGAGGCCGAACCAACCGCGCGGCATCAGGCCGATCAGCGAGCCGGTCAGGCAGGTGGCCAGGAAGCCGGCCATCATCGCCTTCCAGACCAGGCCCAGCACCTCTTGCCGGCGCGCGGGCACCAGCACCGAGAAGCCGGCGACGTTCATGCCCACCGAGCCGATGTTGGCGAAGCCGCACAGGGCGTAGGTCATGATCATCCGGGTGCGCGGGTCCAGCAGTTCAGGACCCTGCTTGGCCAGTTGGATGAAGGCGGTGAACTCGGTCAGGATCAACTTGACGCCCAGCAGGCCGCCGGCCGTGCCGGCTTCCTTCCACGGGATGCCCATGGCCCAGGCCAGGGGCGCGAAGATCGTGCCCAGCACCCGGGCGATGCTGATGTGCTCGCCGCCGACCATCGGCAGGGCGAACAGGATCTTGTCGACCATCGTGGCCAGGGCGATGAAGACGATCAGGGTGGCGCCGACGTTCAGGGCGATCTGCAGCCCGTCGGTGGTGCCCTTCATGACCGCGTCGATCGAGCTGCCGTAGGTCTTGTCTTCCTCGGCCAGGTCCAGGTCGTCGGACTTCTCGCTGGGGTCGCCGGGCACCATGATGCGGGCCAGCAGCAC
>NZ_JBFTZS010000049.1:0-15286 GCF_056406675.1 Caulobacter sp. P1_B12_2
CGCCAGGGCACAGGCGCTGATGGACATGGCCCCAGTCGCGCACCGCGTCCCAGACCTGTTCGGGCGCCAGCGCGACGACGACGGACTTGGTGATCGTGGCCATGGGAAATCTCCTCTCGAGGTTTTCCCGACTCTGGCAAATCCGCGCCGCGTCGGCTGGCGGGATCCGGACGCGGTCATCACAGCCGCGAGCGGGCCGTCGGCGCCAGGCGAAGGCGCTGGATCACGCCTCGCCTGGACACGACGCCGAACCCATCGCCCAGCCCGGCCCGCTCGGCGCGGACCAGATGGTCCGCAAAGGCTTCCACATCGGCGAAGCGGCCGACCCAGGCCAGCAACTGCTCGCCCTCCCGGACCGGCAGGCGCGGAAAGGTGTTCTCGGCCGTCTCCGAGACCATCCAGCCCAGGACCTCGGCTCCAGCGGCTTCCAGGGCGGGGCGGGCGTCATGCTCGAACCGATCGGCGAAGTCGGGCGGCGGCGGACCGTCCAGGGCCTGGATCGTCAAGCCGATCAGGGGCTTGGGCCCCGAGAGGGCTCCAGCCGGCCGGCGGGGCGGCAGGTCGAGCCGCGCGGCCGCGACCGGCGGCTTCAGCAGCAGGACATCGTCGTTGTCGGCGAGCGTGGCGTTGGCCGCCTCGCGATGAGCCTGCCAGATCGGACCGCCGTAGAAGGCCTCCAGCGCGACTTTGCGGGCCTCCATGCCGTCAAAGCCGCGCATCCAGACGAAGTGGCCGGGCGCGTCGAGGTCGCGGAATTGGCCCAGCAGGCTCATGCCCTCGGCTTCCTGGCTCTCGACGAACTCGCGCTCGAACAGGTCGATCAGTTCGTCGCGACGGCCCGGCTTCATCCGGTACTGGCGCAGTTCGATCACGGCTTGGTCCAGGCTCATGCCGCGTCCTCCGCCCGGGTGAAGTCCATGATCCAGTTGGCCTCCCAGGTCACGCCGTCGTCCAGCGAGAAGCTCTGGGTCCAGCGGGCCGAGCGCGGCGTGATGTCGGACCAGACGTAGCGGGCGCGAACCCGCCGGTCGCCGTCGACGTCGTCGCCCTCGAACAGGCCGACGCGGTCCCTGAAACTCCCGGTCACCGGCGGCCGCAGGCGGCCCTCAAGACTGCTGATCCACCAGATCGACCACAGGCCGGTGGCCAGGTCGAAGCTGCGCAGGGAGACGCCGGAAAAGCCGCGCTCGGGCATGGCGATCTCCTCGACATTGACCAGCCCGCCCAGGCGCGGCTCACAGGTGGCCGTGGCGTCGAACATGTCCCAGTCCTGGGAGCCGACGTGCCGCTGCTTCAGCCGGCGGTGGGCGATGCGCCAACGGCCATGCAGGAAGTCGAAGGCGTGGACGCCCTCAGGCGTCTGGTCGGAGGCGGTCATGCGGGGCCTTTCATCGAATGCGACGAAGGCTGTGTAGGCGCGCCTACCTGACATCTATTGTCAGGTATTTTCGGCTAGGATCGAAAACATGCGCTCAAGCCGCCTGCTCTCGATCCTGATGCTGCTGCAGACCCGGGGCCGCCTCACCGCCGAGGTGCTGGCGGAGGAGTTCGAGGTCTCGGTGCGCACCATCTATCGCGACATCGACGCCCTGAGCCTGTCGGGCGCGCCGGTCTATGCCGATCGCGGCCCGGGCGGCGGCTTCGCCCTGCTGGACGGCTATCGCACGCGCCTGACCGGTTTGACCGACGCGGAGGCCGAAACCCTGTTCCTCGGCGGCCTGGCGGGGCCCGCCGCCCAACTGGGCCTTTCCGAGGTGATGGCCAACACCCAGCTTAAGCTGCTGGCCGCCCTGCCCGCCGAACGCCAGGCCGCCGCCGAGCGGATTTCCAGCCGCTTCCATCTGGACCCAGTCGGCTGGTACCGCGACGCCGAGGAGGCCGCCCGCCTGCCGGCCCTGGCCCAGGCGGTCTGGACCTGCCGGCGGATCGCGGTGCGCTACGACAGCTGGAAGGGCGTGGTCGATCGGACGCTGTCGCCGCTGGGTCTGATCCTCAAGGGCGGGACTTGGTACCTGGCGGCGCTGGCCTCCGGCCGCGAGCCCCGGATCTATCGCGTCTCAAACATCCAGGCCCTGACCGTGGGCGACGAAACGTTCGAGCGCCCGGCCGATTTCGATCTCGAAGCCTTCTGGACCGCCTCGACCCAGCGCTTCGAGGCCGAGATCTTCACCGGCGAGGCCCGCCTGCGCCTGAGCCGCGCGGGCCTCAAGCGTCTGTCCTATCTGGGCGCGACCCAGGCGAGGATCGCGGCCGAGGCGCTGGCGACGCTGGACGGCGAGACCTGTGAGGTCAGCGTCCCGATCGAGTCCATCGACCACGCGGCCGCCGACTTCCTGCGCCTGGGCGTCGAGGCGCAGGTGCTGGAGCCGCCCGCGCTGCGCGAACGCCTGCGCCGGACAGCGGCTGGGCTGGCGGCGCTCTACGCCGACTAGACCTTCGCCAGCTTGACCAACTGCGTCAGGATCTTCTCCGCCGCGTCCAGCCGTTGGGCCGGCGTGTCCCACTCGCCCTTGACCACGACCTTCTGGTCGGGACGCACCTTCCAGACGATGTTGTTCTTGGCCACGAATTGCATCAGGGCCAGTGGCTCGGCATAGATGTCGTTGCGGAAGCTGGCGACCGCGCCCTTGGGGCCGACGTCGATCTTGGCGACATTGGCCTCGCGGCACAGGCCCTTGATGGCGACCACCTTGAGCAGGCTGTCGGTCTCGGGCGGCAGCGGGCCGAAACGGTCGATCATCTCGGCGGCCAGGGCCTCGCGATCGGCCGCCTTCTCGGCTTCCGACAGGCGGCGATAGAGCGACAGGCGCACGTTGAGGTCGGGCACGTAGTCGTCGGGGATCATCACGGCCGCGCCGGTGTTGATCTGAGGCGACCAGCCCCGGTCCTCCAGCAGGGCCTCGGCCCCCTGGCGCTCGCGCAGCTCGGCGACGGCGTCCTCCAGCATCTGCTGGTACAGCTCGACGCCGATCTCCTTAATGTGGCCGCTCTGCTCGTCGCCCAGCAGGTTGCCGCCGCCGCGCTGGTCCAGGTCGTGGCTGGCCAGCTGGAAGCCGGCGCCCAGGCTGTCGAGCGACTGCAGCACCTTCAGGCGCTTCTCGGCCGACAGGGTGATCTGCTTCTCGTTGGGCGTGGTCAGATAGGCGTAGGCCCGAGCCTTCGAACGGCCGACCCGGCCCCGGATCTGGTAGAGCTGGGCCAGGCCGAACATGTCGGCGCGGTGAACGATCAGGGTGTTGGCGGACGGGATGTCCAGGCCGCTCTCGACGATGGTGGTCGCAAGCAGCACGTCGTACTGGCCCTCATAGAAGGCCGTCATCACGTCTTCCAGCTGGGTCGGGGCCATCTGGCCGTGGCCGACCACGTACTTGACCTCGGGCACCTGGGTGCGGAGGAACTTCTCGATGTCCTCCAGGTCCTTGATGCGCGGCACCACGTAATAGGCCTGGCCGCCRCGATACTTCTCGCGCAGCAGGGCCTCGCGCAGGGTGACCGGGTCGAACGGGCTGATGTAGGTGCGCACCGCCAGGCGATCGACCGGCGGGGTGGCGATGATCGACATCTCGCGGATGCCCGACAGCGCCATCTGCAGCGTGCGCGGGATCGGCGTGGCGGTCAGGGTCAGCATGTGCACGTCGGCGCGAAGCTCCTTGAGCTTCTCCTTGTGCTTGACCCCGAAGTGCTGCTCCTCGTCGACGATGACCAGGCCCAGGTCCTTGAACGACACCTGCTTGGACAGGATGGCGTGGGTGCCGACCACGATCTCGAACTGGCCGTTGGCCAGGCCGTCGCGGGTCTCGGCGGCCTCCTTGCCGGTGACCAGGCGCGACAGGCGGGTGATCTTGACCGGCCAGCCCTGGAAGCGGTCCTTGAAGGTCTTGTAGTGCTGGCGGGCCAGAAGCGTGGTCGGGCAGACGATGGCCACCTGCTTGCCGCTCATCGCCACCACGAAGGCGGCGCGCAGAGCCACCTCGGTCTTGCCGAAGCCGACGTCGCCGCAGATCAGGCGGTCCATCGGCTTGCCCGAGCCCAGGTCCTCCAGCACGTCGGCGATGGCCGACAGCTGGTCGTCGGTTTCCTCGTAGGGGAAGCGGGCGCAGAACTCGTCGAACACGCCGTGCGGCGGGTCGGTCTCTTCCACCGACTTCAGCTGGCGGGCGGCGGCGATCTGGATCAGGCCCTCGGCCATGATCCGCAGCCGTTCCTTGGCCTTGGACTTGCGCCCTTGCCAGGCCGCGCCGCCCAGCTTGTCCAGCTGAACGTTCTCGGCGTCGGTCCCGTAGCGGGTCAGCAGGTCAATGTTCTCGACCGGCAGATAGAGCTTGGCCTCGCCGCCGTACAGCAGGTCCAGGCAGTCGTGCGGCGCGCCCTGGACGTCGAGGGTTTTCAGGCCTTCGTAGCGGCCGATGCCGTGGTCGATGTGGACGACCAGGTCGCCGGGCGTCAGGGCGCTGGCCTCGGCCAGGAAGTTGGCGGCGCGGCGCTTCTTGCGCGGCCGGGCCAGGCGGTCGCCGAGGATGTCGGTTTCGGAGATGACGACCAGGTTCTCGGTCTCGAAACCGTTGTCCAGCGGCAGGACCACGCGCTGGGGGGTCTTGGGATCGTTGGCCTTGGCCGCCTGCCAATAGGCGGCGTACGGGACCTTCTTCAGGCCGTGGTCGGCCAGCATGGTCCCCAGGCGCTCGGACGAGCCCTCGGACCACGAGGCGAACAGCACCCGCTTGCCCTGCCCCGCCAGTGACGTGGCGTGGTCGGCCGTGGCCTGGAACAGGTTGACGCTGTCTTGGGCCCGTTCGGCGGCGAAGGTGCGGCCCAGCTTCGCGCCCATGTCGACGACGTCCAGGCCCTGGGGCTGGAACGGCGTGAACTTGCGGTTGGCGCGGTCGTCGACGGCCTGGTCCCATTCGGCGGCGGTCAGGTAGAGGGCGTCGGGCTTCAGCGGACGATAGGCCGACTTGCGGTCGGCCGAGGCGCGGGCGTCATAGGCGTCTGCGATCATCGCCAGGCGCTCGTCGCGGCTCTCGGTGACCTGATGGTCGATGCCGATCAGCGCGCCGTCCGGCAGATAGTCGAACAGGGTGGCCATCCGCTCATAGAACAGCGGCAGCCAGTGCTCCAGGCCGGCGCGGCGGCCGCCCTCGCTGACCGTGGCGTACAGCGCATCGTCGCCGGGCGCCCCGAATTCGCGGATGTAGCCCGAGCGGAACCGCGAAATGCCCTCCTTGTCGAGCAGGGCCTCGCTGACCGGCAGCAGCTGGATTTCGCGCAGCTGCTTGGTCGAGCGCTGGGTTTCGGGATCGAAGGCGCGAATGCTTTCAAGGGTGTCGCCGAACAGGTCCAGCCGCACCGGCTCCTCGGCGGCGGGCGGATAGACGTCGATGACCCCGCCCCGGATCGCGAACTCGCCCCGCTCCGACACGGTGGAGGCGCGGACATAGCCGTTGATCGCGAAATAGCGCTCGAGATCGGCGACATCGACCACGCCGCCGACCTTGGCCGAATAGCTGGCGCGCAGCAGAACGGTCTTCTCGGGCACGCGCTGCAGCAGGGCCGGCGCGGCGGTGACCAGGATGGCCGGCTTGTCCTTGCCCAGGCCCTGGGCCAGACGGTGCAAGGTGGCCATCCGCGTGGCCGCGACGCCGGCCGACGGACCGATGCGGTCATAGGGCAGGCAGTCCCACGACGGGAACAGCACGGCCTCGATCTCGGGCGCGAAGAACTTCAGGGCGTCGATGAAGGCGCTGGCCCGGGCGGTGTCGCGGGCCACGAAGGCGGTCAGGCCGCCGCGCGAGCGGGCGATGTCGGCCATGACCAGGGCGTCGAAACCCTCCGGCGCGCCGGCCAGGGTCAGGCCCCCCGAGGCCTTGGCGATCTGTTTGGCGTCGTAGGCCATGGAGACTCTTCAAAGAGTGGTCAGCGACAACGCCGCCGGTACTGATGCTGTTGCCTGAAAACGGTCCGAAGCCGGAGCCGCTACATCCCGTCGCCGATCGGCCGAACCGCGTGCGCCTCGTAGCGGAAGGTCTTGATCAGGGTCAGGACGTCAGTGTCGAACTTGGCCGGGGTCGGCTCCTGGCCGACGATCCAGGCGTAGATCTCGCGATCCGACTCCTCCATCAGCGTTTCGAAGGTGTCGAGCTGCTCCGGAGTCAACTTCGGGCCATGGGTGTCCGCGAACGGCCCCAGAATGAGGTCCGCTTCCCGAAATCCGCGATGCCAGGCCCGGAACTTCAGCCGCCGGAGGCGGGAGTCGTGATCGATGGTCATGTGACCGGGGATATAGAGCGCCCAAAGCCCTTGCGCCAGCGGCGGATTGACCCTGACCGAACGGCGCTATAGGCGCGGGGCATGGCGTCATTGATGATCCAGGGCTGCGGCTCCGACGTAGGCAAGTCCACCCTGGTGGCGGGCCTGTGCCGGCTGTTCGCCAATCGTGGCCTGATCGTGCGGCCGTTCAAGCCGCAGAACATGTCCAACAACGCCGCCGTCACCGCCGACGGGGGCGAGATCGGCCGGGCCCAGGCCCTGCAGGCGCTGGCTTGCCGCACGCCGCCGACCGTCCACATGAATCCGGTGCTGCTGAAGCCCCAGAGCGATGTCGGGGCCCAGGTGGTGGTGAGGGGCAAGGTGATCGGGGCCTACAAGGCCCGCGCCTTCCAGGGGCTGAAGCCCGACCTGCTGGACACCACGGTCGAGAGCTATCGCCTGCTGGCCGCCGAGGCGGACCTGGTGCTGGTCGAGGGCGCGGGCAGTCCGGCCGAGACCAACCTGCGCAAGGGCGACATCGCCAACATGGGCTTCGCCCACGCCGCCGACGTGCCCGTCGCCCTGGTCGGCGACATAGACCGCGGCCATGTGATCGCCGCCCTGGCCGGGGCGCATCTGGTGCTGGACGCGGCGGATCGCGACCGCATCAAGGGCTTCATCATCAACAAGTTCCGCGGCGATCCTTCGCTGTTCGATGAAGGCCGGCGCGAGATCGTCGCCCGCACCGGCTGGCCCGACTTGGGCATGGCGCCGTGGCTGGCCTCGGCCCGCGCCCTGCCCGCCGAGGACGCCGTGGTGCTGGAGCGGCCGGTGCGGGCTGGCGGCGACACGCGGGTGCGGATCGTCGTGCCGATGCTGTCGCGGATCGCCAATTTCGACGAGTTCGACCCGCTGCGCGCCGATCCGGACATCGACTTCGCGTTTCTGCCGCCGGGAACGCCCGTGCCCGGCGACGCGGATCTGGTGATCCTCCCGGGCACCAAGGCGACCTTGGCGGACCTGGCCTTCCTGCGCGCCCAGGGCTGGGACATCGACATCCTGGCCCATGTGCGGCGCGGCGGGCGAGTGCTGGGGGTCTGCGGCGGCTATCAGATGCTGGGCAAGACCGTGTCGGACCCCGAGGGGATCGAGGGCGCGCCGGGGTCGGCCGCAGGCCTGGGGCTGCTGGACGTCGAGACCGTGCTGCAGGGCGACAAGGTGCTGCGGGCGACGTCGGGCCGTCTCGTCGACAGCGACGCCGTCTTCTCGGGCTACGAGATGCATATCGGCCGGACAACCGGCCCAGGAACGGCGACCCCGATGCTGGTCTTCGACGGCGGCGCCGTGGACGGCGCCATCTCGGCCGACGGCCGGGTCGCGGGCGCCTATGTCCACGGCCTGTTCGAGCGCGGCGAGGCCCGCGCGGCGCTGCTGGCGCCGCTGGGCCTGGCGATGACGCCGCGCGATCACGCGGCCACGGTCGACGCGGCGCTGGATGAGATCGCGGCGATGCTGGAACAGTCGCTCGACATCGAGGCCATCGCCCGGATCRCGCGGCTGTGAGCGCCGACCGGTTCGCGAGCGAGGCGGACGAGGTTCGGCTGCGTCCCTGGCGCGCCGCGGACCGCGAACGGGGCGAGGCGCTGTTCGACAGCAACACGCCGGGATACTTCGCCGCGATCGAGAAGCCGGACTTCCTGGGTTTCGTGGATGACCTGCAAGGCCCCTATTTCGTGCTGGAGACCCTGGCCGGCGAAGCCTTGGGCTGCGGCGGCTACGCCCGCCAGCCCAAGGCGCCGTCGGTCGCCGCCCTGTGCTGGGGCATGGTGCGCGGCGACCTGCACGGGCGTCGGCTGGGCGAGCGCCTGCTGACCGAACGCCTGGCGTTGATCGCCGCCGATCCGACGTTCGAGACCGTGGACATCCAGACCACCCAGCACAGCCGAGGATTCTTCGCGCGGTACGGCTTCGTCGAGACCGCCCATATGCCGGACGGCTTCGCGCCGGGCATGGACCGGGTGGACATGACCTTGCGGCTGGACGCCTATCGCAGGCGCCAAGGGCGGCGCTGACGTCGGTTTCGCTGGCGTCCGGCTTAGGCGCCGCGTCAAGATCGACCGGACGATTCTTCCGCGAGGCCCGCTACATGACGACCGCCCATCCCCGTGGAATCTCGGCCCTGCGCGCCTTCCTCAAGAGCGAGTCCGCCGGCGGGCTGCTGTTGATGGGTTCAGCGGCCCTGGCGCTGATCGTYGCCAATTCGCCGCTGGCCGACGGCTATTTCCACGCCCTGCACGTCTATGTCGGCGGCCTGAGCGTGGGCCACTGGGTCAATGACGGGCTGATGGCGGTGTTCTTTCTGCTGGTGGGGCTGGAGATCAAGCGCGAGACCGTCGACGGCGAACTCTCCAGCTGGTCGCGGCGGGTGCTGCCGGGCGTCGCGGCCATGGGCGGGATGATCGTTCCGGCCCTGATCTATGTGGCGGTCAATCTGCAGACCCCGGCCAATCTGCGCGGCTGGGCCATCCCGGCGGCCACCGACATCGCCTTCGCCCTGGGGGTGCTGTCGCTTCTGGGGCCGCGCGTGCCGGCCTCGCTGAAGATCTTCCTGGCCGCCCTGGCCATCATCGACGACCTGGGCGCGATCCTGATCATCGCCGTCTTCTACACCGATCACCTGACCCTCTGGGCGCTTGGCGGCGCGGCGGCCGCCTTGGCCGTGCTAGTGACGATGAACCGCCTGAAGGTGATGAGCCTGTGGCCCTATCTCCTTGTCGGTGCTGGGCTTTGGTTCTTCTTCCTCAAGTCCGGCGTGCACGCCACCCTGGCCGGGGTGATCCTGGCCATGACCATTCCGATCACCAAGTCGCCCGCCCGTCCGGACGACGAGCATTCGCCGCTGCACCGGCTGGAGCACGGGCTGGCGCCGTGGGTGGGGTATCTGGTCGTGCCGATCTTCGGCTTCGCCAACGCCGGCGTCGCCCTGGGTCAGGTCGGCCTGGCCGAGCTGACCGCGCCCGCCACCCTGGGCGCCGCGCTGGGCCTGTTCCTGGGCAAGGTGATCGGGGTGGGCCTGTTCTGTCTGATGGCGATCAAGCTGGGCTGGGCCCAGCGGCCGAGCGGCGCGTCCTGGACCCAGCTGTTCGGCGTCTCGGCCCTGTGCGGCATCGGCTTCACCATGAGCCTGTTCATCAACAACCTGGCCTTCAACGCCGAGATCCTGCGGGACGAGACCAAGATCGGCGTGCTGGTCGGCTCGCTGCTGTCGGCCCTGCTCGGCTGGCTGGCGTTCAGCCTGGCGCCGCGCCCGCGCAGCCCCCACATTTCGAGTGAAGCCTGATTCAGGAGCCAGCCATGCGCGCCGCCCTCGTTTCCGCCATTCTGCTGCTGAGCGCGGCCCAGCCCGCCCTCGCCGCTCCTGTCGTTTCGTCCGTCAAGGTCACGATCGGCCCCGCCCTGGCCGAGAAGGTCGATGATATCGGCGCCCGCGACCTCGACTTCCTGACCACCGAACTGCGCCGATCCGTCGAGAAGCGGATCCCGACGACCGCTGGCGGCGGCGTCCTGACCCTGGTCATCGACGACGCCCGGCCCAACCGGCCCACACCGCAGCAACTGATGACCACCCAAGGCCTGTCGATGGAAAGCTTCGGCATCGGCGGGGCGAAGATCAGCGGCGACTATGTCGATCCGGCCGGCCGGCGCACGCCGATCGCCTACAGCTGGTACGGCGACGACATCCGCTGGGCGCGCTACGGCTCGACCTGGCAGGACGCGGACGACGCCTTCGACCGCCTGGCCGGTCGTCTGGCCAAGGATCAGTTCAGCGGCGGGCGTTAAACGCGCGTTCGCGACAACTCTTGCCAGCGGCGCCGACACGGCGTCTGATCACTGTTCATGAACGCGGCGGCAGTCCGCGATCGGCGAGGAACGCATGACCGGACGGCGCTCATCCTGGACCCTGGCGGCCTTCGCCGCGCCTTGCCTGCCGCTGGCCGCCCTGGGCCTGCCACTGGTGGTCTATCTGCCCGAATACTACGTCAGCGAGTTGGGTCTTTCCCTGTCGGTGGTCGGCGCGGCCTTCCTGCTGGTGCGGGTGGCCGACATCATCCTGGACCCGATCCTGGGCGGCATGATGGATCGCACCCGAACCCGGATCGGCCGCTTCAGGCCCTGGCTGGCGGCGGGCGCGCCGGTGCTGATGGTGGCGGCCTACTTCCTGTTCATGGCCAAGCCCGGGATCGGACCGTTCTATCTCTGGGCTTGGCTGATCGTCTGTTACGTCGGCTATTCGATGGCGGTGCTTTCGCACACGGCCTGGGGCGCGGTGCTGTCGCCGGACTACCAGCAGCGCTCGCGGGTCTATGGCTGGTGGAGCGCCGGCAACGTGGTCGGCATGATCCTGGTGCTGGTGCTGCCGCCCATCCTGGCCAAGGTCTATGCCGGCGACCACGCCGCCGGGATCCGGGGCATGGGCTGGTTCATCATCGTCCTGCTGCCGGTGACCTTCCTGCTGGCCATGGGCGTGGTCGGCGAGACCAATGTCCCGCCGGTCAAGCACGCGGCCGGCCTGCGGCAATATCTGGGCATGATCAAGCGCCCATCGGTGCAGATCCTGCTGTTCGCCGACCTGCTGATGGGCCTGGCGCCGGGCATCGGCGGGGCGCTGTTCTTCTTCTTCTTCGAGCGCATCAAGGGCTTCGACAAGGCCTCGGCCGGCATCCTGCTGCTGATCTATTTCGTCGCCGCCCTGGGCGGTTCGCCGATCTGGCCGTATCTGGCCAAGAAGATCGGCAAGCATAGGGCCCTGGCCGTGGCCGCGGTGATCTACGCCGTCTTCCAGGTGGCCGCCTGCTTCACGCCCCGGGGCATGAGCGTGGTCGGCACCCTCTCACTGGTCCTGGCCGGCCTGCCCTACTCCGCCGCCCCGCTGCTGGTGCGCTCGATGATGGCTGACCTGGGCGACGAGGAGCGGCTGGCCAGCGGCGTCGACCGCACCGGCCTGCTGTACGCCATCGTCAACGGCACGGTGAAGCTGGGCTACGCCCTGGCCATCGGCGTGTTCATCCTGCTGGCCAAGCTGGGCTTCGACCCCAAGGTTCCCAGCGAGCAAGGCGACCTGGCCCTGATCGCGCTCTACGCGGTGGCGCCGGCGGTGCTGGGCCTGCTGGTGTGCGCGATCATCCTGCGCTATCCGCTGGACGCGACCGCCCATGCCGAGATCCGCCGTCAGCTCGACGAACGGGACGCGGCCGAGCCCCTCCCCAGTCCGAGCCCGGAACCGCATGTCGCCCCTCTCGCCGCCCCCCAAAGAAACGCCTAAGGGCTCGCCGCTGAATGATCCTCGCGAGAAGGATCAGCACCCGCTCTTCACGCTGATCGACATCATGGCCAAGCTGCGCGATCCCGACGGCGGTTGTCCGTGGGATCAGGAGCAGACCTTCGCCACCGTCGCGCCCTACACGGTCGAGGAGGCCTACGAGGTCGCCGACGCCATCGAGCGGGGCGACCTCTCCGACCTGAAGGAAGAGCTGGGCGACCTGTTGCTGCAGGTGGTGTTCCATTCGCGGATGGCCGAGGAGCAAGGCGTGTTCGACCTGGCCGCCGTCGCTTCGGCTATCAACGACAAGATGGTCCGCCGCCACCCGCATGTGTTCGGGGATCACGCCTACGAGGACAAGGCCGACCAGAACGCCGGCTGGGAGGCGCTGAAGGCCCAGGAACGCCAGGCCAAGGCCAAGGGCGGCGTGCTGGACGACGTGCCGGCCGGCCTTCCCGCCATGACCCGCGCCGTCAAGTTGACCAAGCGCGCCGCCCGGGTCGGCTTCGACTGGCCCTCGACCGACGAGGTGCTGGACAAGCTGGCCGAGGAGGTCGCCGAGCTGAAGGTCGAGATCGCGGCCGGCGACAAGGCCAAGGCCCGCGAGGAGCTGGGCGACCTGCTGTTCGTCGTCGCCAACCTGGCCCGCAAGCTGGACATCGAGCCCGAGGACGCCCTGCGCGCCACCAACGCCAAGTTCGCGCGGCGCTTCGCCTTCATTGAGGCCGAGTTGGCCAAGGACGGCCGGACGCCGGACCAGTCGGACCTGGCCGAGATGGACGGGCTGTGGGATGCGGCCAAGGCGGCGGAAAAGAACGTCTAGAGCGCCTCGACCAGCGCCCTGACCTTGGCGGCGTCCTCCGCCGTCGCCGGATTGTAGACGATCATGCCCAGGTCGGGTCGGCCATCGACCGCGAAGGCCGAGTATTCGAACGCCAGCGTCCCGGCCGTCGGATGGTGCAGGCGCTTGAGGCCCTCGCCGTAATGGCTGACGTCGTTGTGGGCCCATAGGCGCGAGAACTCCGGACTACGGGCCCGCAGTTCCTCGACCAGGGCCGCGACCGCCGGGTCGCCGTCGGCGCCGGCGCGAGCCACATCCGCGCGGAACGCCGCCGTCACGAAGCGCGCCACGCCATCCCAGTCGGCGTTGGCGGCCCGCACGGCCGGATCCAGGAAGATCCGCCGCAGGATGTTGCGCTCCTCCAGCGGCAAGGCGGCGTAGTCGGCCAGCACCACCGTGGCCGCGCGATTCCAGGCCACCACGTCCCAGGTGGCGGTCTTGACCATGGCGGGGATCGGATCGAGCGCGTCGAGCACGCGCTGCAGCCGAGGCGTCACGCCCTCGGACCGGCGGTAGCGCACCTCGGGCGGCCGCCCCAGGCCCAATAGGAACAGGTGCTCACGCTCGATGTCGGTCAACAGCAGGGCCCGAGCGATGCGGTCCAGCACGTCGCCCGACGGCGCCCCGCCCCGCCCCTGCTCCAGCCAGGTGTACCAGGTGGCGCTGATGCTGGCCCGCTGGGCCACCTCCTCGCGGCGCAGGCCGGGCGTGCGGCGACGTGGCCCTCCAAAACCCAAGGCCGACGCGTCCAGTCGGCCGCGGCGGTCGCGGAGGTAGGCGCCGAGACGCGCCTCGGTGGGCGATGTGAGGGCGGTAGGCATTATACCCGTATAAGATCCCAACTTTAACAGGATGAACTTAGGCGCTGTAATGGACGGATCAAAGTCCTGGAGCGTTTCATGCGTATTTTCGTTACCGGCGCGACCGGCTTCGTCGGCTCGGCCGTCGTTCAGGAACTCGTCACCCACGGCCATCAGGTGCTGGGACTTGTGCGTTCCGAGAGCGGCGCCCAGGCGCTGGAGGCGGCGGGCGCTCAGGTCCTGCACGGCAGTCTGGAGGACCAGACCGGCCTGACCCGCGCCGCCGCCTCGGCCGACGCGGTGATCCACACCGCCTTCAACCACGACTTCTCGCGCTTCGCCGAGAATTGCGATCTGGACCGCCGCGCCATCGAGGCGCTGGGCGCGGGCCTGGAAGGTTCGGGCAAGCCCTTGCTTGTCACCTCGGGCACCGCGCGGCTCGCCCCTGGCCGGCTGGCGCTTGAAACCGATCTGCCCAAGGAAGGGGTGGATGGCTATCCTCGTGTCTCGGAAGCGGCCGCCGCAGGCCTTTTGGAGAAGGGCGTCCGCGCCTCGGTCGTTCGGTTGGCCCCGTCCACCCACGGCGCGGGCGACCATGGCTTCGTGCCGATGCTGATCGACATCGCCCGCCGAACCGGCGTGTCGGCCTATCCGGGCGACGGACAGAACCGTTGGTCCGGCGTCCATCGCCACGACGCCGCGAAGGTCTATCGATCGGCCGTCGAGCGTGGGGTCGGCGGCGAGCGCTATCACGCCGTGGCCGAGGAAGGCGTGCCCTTCAGGGAGATCGCCGCGGTCATCGGCCGAGGGCTGGGCCTGCCGGTCGAAAGCCGGCCGCCCGAACACTTCGGCTGGTTCGCGATGTTCGCCGGCATGGACGCGGCCACCTCCAGCGCCTGGACGCGCCAAGTCTTGGACTGGGAGCCCACCGAGGTCGGCCTGATCGCCGATATCGAAGGGGCCGGCTATTTCGACCAACAGGCCACCGGCTAGAACGCCGGCCAGTCCTCCAGGTCGTCGATCTCGCGCCAAGCCCGCACGCAGGCGTTCACCGGATCCTTGCCCACGAAGATCGCCGCCTCGGCCCAGCGGCGGCGCAGCAGGCCGACCAGCGGCTTGCCGTTCTGGTTGATCCACTTGCGCATCTCGGCGGGCACGGCGGTCTTCTCGCCGGCGTTCAGCTTGCGCAGCAGGGTCGAGGTGCGCAGCGCGCCGTCGCCCAGATTGTAGGTCCACGAAATCAGGGCGGCGGCCTCGTAGGCCGCCAGTGGGGTGCGGACGCGGGTGTGCACGTCCTGGGCGGCGCGCTTCATGTCGCGCAGCAACAGCTTGACGGCCTGGGCCTCTGTGACGGGCGGGGTGGACGGCGTCACGGCCTTGCCGGCCGCGTCGCGGGTCGTGCCGTAGCCGATCGTCCAGGTGCCGCCCGGCAGCGCGCCGTTGTCGTCATAGGGCTGGGCGAAGAAGCCCTCCACCCGCTTGACGACGACCGTGGCGGCCGCCGGCACTGTCACACCGTCCCAGGGGTCGTTGGCCATGCTCGCGCTCCGAATGCGGGGTCGGAGTGTTCACCCGCAAGGCGAGCGCGGCAAGCCGGGAAAGATCAGTCGCCGGTCGCCATGATCCAGACGTCGGGAAACTGACGCTCGAACCGGCCCAGGGCCTGGGCGTCGAGGCGGGCGATCAGGCGCACGCCGCCCTCTTCCTCGTCGTCGCGGCTCTCCACCCGGCCGTTGCGGTAGATCCAGGCCAGGGCCTCGCCGTCCTTGGCCGCCAGGCGCACGGCGACCGGCGGCGTGTCATTGATCAGGCCCGCGACCCGACGCAACAGCTCGGCGCAACCTTCGCCGGTGACGGCCGAGACGGCTGACGCTTCCTGCCGCCGGGCCTGGCCGTCGAGGATCTCGCGGGCCTCGCCTCCGACCAGATCGATCTTGTTCCAGACCTCGATGAGGGTCTTGCCGCCTTCGGCCTCGCCGTCGTCGCCGAGCACCTTCAGCTCGGCCAGCACCTTCTGGACATCGCGGGCCTGGGCGTCGGTGTCGGGATTGGCCACGTCGCGCACGTGCAGCACCACGT
>NZ_JBFTZS010000050.1:0-16466 GCF_056406675.1 Caulobacter sp. P1_B12_2
GGGTCAGGGCGGCGGCCTCAGCGGCCTGGCGGTCGTGATAGGCGGCGGCCAGGCGGCGCAGCGGGGCATAGACCTCCGGCGCCAGGGCCAGGGCGAAGAAGGCGCGCTTCAGGTCCAGCTGTTCGGGAACCGGGAAAGGCAAAAGGCGCAGCAGGTTGAAGCCGCAATAGACCGCCACCAGGGCGACCGACAGGGCGGCAAAGAACTCCAGGGCGCCCGACGACAGGAAGGCGACCCTCAGCACGCGGATCGTCCGCCGCGCCAGGTCGTCGGCCGCGACGGTCAGGTCGCGGGTCACGGCGACCTCGGCTTGGAAGGCCAGCACTACCGGCAGGGCGCGGACCCGGTCGAGGAACAGGCTGGAAAGCCGCTCCAGCGCCAGGAACTGCCGCCGGGATTCCTCGGCCGCCGCGCCGCCAGCCAGGGCCATGAWCAGGCCGAACGGAACCAGCGTGCCCAGCAGGATGCCGGCCGCGACGGGGGTGGCGACGGCGATGGCGGCGATGATCAGCAGGGGCGCGACGGCGGCGGCCAGGCGAGCCGGTTCGAAACGCGCGACGTGGCCGTCCAGGGCCTCGACCCCCTCGACCACGGCCGACAGGGCCTCGCCGCCGGTGACGCGGCCGCCCAGCACGGAGGCGACGGCGTCGTGGCGGGCCTTGGCCTTCACGCCGGCCGCGGCCTGGGCCCCGGCCTGGGCGGCGCACCGGGCCAGCCCTCCGCGCGCGACGGCGGCGAGGGCCAGCAGGACCAGCCAGGGCGCTGCGGGGGGCAAGCCGCGCGGCAGGGCGTCGATGGCCAGGGCCAGGCCGGCGGCGAAGGCGATCGCGGTCGGGACGTCGGCCAGCAACCAGAGCGGCGCGGTCTTCACGGTCCGCCCGCCGCCCTTGCTCAGCGCCTTCAGCCAGGGTCGCGCGACGGCGTCGAGCTGGGCGGTGAAACTGGCGGACATGGACCGTTATTAGGGACTGGGAACGGGAGCGTCCTTGATCCGGATCAAAGCGCGCTGGTCACGACGCGTCTAGAGGTGGATGGTCCTTGGCGCGATTGATCGCCAAACGACTACCGGAGCGCTGCATGGATCCCGCCGTCGTCGACCTCTCCCGCCTGCAGTTCGCCCTGACGGCGCTGTACCACTTCCTGTTCGTGCCCCTGACCCTGGGCCTCTCCTTCATGCTGGTGATCATGGAGAGCGTCTATGTGATGACCAAGCGGCCCATCTGGAAAACCACGACGCGGTTCTGGGGCACGCTGTTCGGCATCAATTTCGTGCTCGGCGTCGCCACCGGGCTAACCATGGAGTTCCAGTTCGGGATGAACTGGTCCTACTACTCGCACTATGTCGGCGACATCTTCGGCGCGCCGTTGGCCATCGAGGGGCTGATGGCCTTCTTCCTCGAGGCCACGTTCGTGGGGCTGATGTTCTTCGGCTGGGACAAGCTGAAGCCGGTGCAGCATCTGCTGGTCACCTTCCTGGTGGCCTTGGGCACCAATCTGTCGGCCCTGTGGATCCTGATCGCCAACGGCTGGATGCAGAACCCGGTCGGCGCGGCCTTCAATCCCGACACGATGCGGATGGAGGTGGTCGACTTCAAGGCGGTGATCTTCAATCCCGTCGCGCAGGCGAAGTTCGTGCATACGGTCAGCGCCGGGTACACAATCGCCGCGGTCTTCGTGCTGGGGGTCAGCGCCTGGTACCTGCTGAAGGGCCGCTATGTGAGCGTGGCCAAGCGCTCGCTGACCGTGGCCGCCGCCTTCGGTCTGGCCTCGTCGCTGTCGGTGGTCGTGCTGGGCGACGAGAGCGGTTACGCCCTGACCGACAACCAGAAAATGAAGCTCGCGGCCCTGGAGGCCATGTGGGAGACCGAGCCCGCCCCGGCCGGCCTGACCGCCTTCGGCATCCCCGACCTGAAGAACCGCACGACCCACGCCGAGATCAAGGTGCCCTATGTGCTGGGCCTGATCGCCACCCGCAGCCTGGATCGGCCCGTGGCCGGCATCTTCGAGCTGGTGGCCCAGGCCGAGACCCGGATCGAAAGCGGCCTAGTCGCCTACAACGCGCTGGAGACCCTGAAGGTCAATCCAACCGACCTGGCGGCGCGCGGGGTGTTCGAGACCCACCGCCGCGATCTCGGCTACGCCCTGCTGCTCAAGCGCCACCTCGCCGACCCGCGAACGGCCGACAAGGCGTTGATCGCCAAGACCGCCTGGGACACCGTGCCCAATGTGCCGGTGATGTTCTGGTCGTTCCGGATCATGGCCGGCATCGGCGTCCTGATGATCGCCCTGTTCGCCACGGCCTTCGTGCTGGTCACCCTGCGCAAGCACAACACCCGCTGGTTCCTGATGATCGCGGTGGCGGCCCTGCCGCTGCCCTGGATCTCGACCGAGCTGGGTTGGGTGCTGGCCGAGGTCGGGCGTCAGCCCTGGGCGGTGGAGGGCGTGCTGCCGACCTTCCTGGCCCCCTCGTCGCTCAGCGTGGCCCAGATCCTGACCAGCATCGTGGTCTTCACCCTGCTGTACGGCGCCCTGGCGGTCGTCGAGGTCGGGCTGATCCTCAAGACCATCAAGAAGGGTCCGTTCGCGGATCAGGAAGCCTTCCCATCCGGTCATGTCGCCCCGGCCGGCGAAGCCGTGGCCTAGGAGAAAGCGGATCATGGAACTCCCAATCGACTATCCGACTCTGCGCCTGATCTGGTGGGGCCTGCTGGGCGTGCTGCTGATCGGCTTCGCCCTGACCGACGGCTTCGACATGGGCGTCGGCGCGCTGCTGCCTTTCGTCGCCAGGACCGACGAGGAGCGCCGCATGGTGATCAACACCGTCGGCGCCACCTGGGAAGGCAACCAGGTGTGGTTCATCACCGGCGGAGCCTCGATCTTCGCGGCCTGGCCCCTGGTCTACGGCGTCAGCTTCTCGGGCTTCTACCTGGCCATCTTCCTGGTGCTGGTGGCGATGATCCTGCGGCCAGTCGGCTTCAAGTACCGCTCCAAGCGGCCCGACCCGCGCTGGCGGACCTTCTGGGACTGGGCGCTGTTCACCGGCAGCTTCGTGCCGGTGCTGGTGTTCGGCGTGGCGGTCGGCAACGTGCTGCAGGGCGCGCCGTTCAAGCTGGATGGCGATCTGCGCAGCACCTACCACGGCGCGTTCTTCGCCCTGTTCACCCCTTTCACCCTGGTCTGCGGCCTGCTGTCGGTGGCCATGCTGGTGCTGCACGGCGCGGCCTGGCTGGGCGTGAAGGCCGAGGATGGCGTGGTGCAGGACCGCGCCCGCCGGTTCGGCACGGGCGCCGGGATCGCCAGCCTGTTGCTGTTCCTGGTGGGCGGCCTGCTGGCCACGCGGCTGGGCTTCCGCATCGAGGGCGCGTTCGACCCCGCCGCCCCGTCCAATCCGCTGCGGATGGCGACCGTCGCCGCGCCGGGCGCGTGGTTCGACAATTTCGGCCGCTACCCCTGGATGTTGATCGCGCCGGTCCTGGGCTTCCTGGGCGCGATCGTCGCGCTGCTGGGCCTGTGGCGGCGGTCAGCGGCCCTGGCGTTCGGCGGCTCGTCGGCTTCGGCGGCCGGGATCGTGGCCACGGTCGGCCTGTCGATGTTCCCGTTCATCCTGCCCAGCACGATCGATCCGCGGTCCAGCCTGACGGTGTGGAACGCCTCGTCCAGCCACCTGACCCTGTTCATCATGCTGATCGTCGTCGTGGTGCTGATGCCGCTGGTGCTGCTCTACACCGCCTGGGTCTACCGGGTGCTGTGGGGCCGCACGAGCACGGCGGCGCTGAAGACCGACCCCTCTCTCTACTAAGAACGGCCCTGTACTGAGGAGATTTCGCGATGTGGTACTTCACCTGGGTCCTCGGTCTTGGCCTGGCGGTCGCCTTCGGGGTGCTGAACGGCGTCTGGTACGAGTTCAACCTGACCGACGAGGGCGACATCGGGGCATCGGAGCCGTAGCGTCCGGCAGCTCGACCGCGACAATTCGGCGCGCGGTTATGACTTGGCTATTAACCGTTATTAAACGGCGCTCGGGCTCTTGTGACAGCCGACGCGAAACCGGCTTTCGGCCTTCGCGGCAAGACCTTTGAGCCTCGGGATCCGACCATGACCGACCACGCCGAACCCGCCCTGGAGCTGATCTCGTTCTGCATCGGCGAGCAGGAGTTCTGCATCGACGTCAAGACGGTCCGCGAGATCCGCGGCTGGACCCCGGCCACCCCGATCCCGCACGCGCCGAGCTTCCTGAAGGGCGTGATCAACCTGCGCGGCGCGATCATGCCGGTCATCGATCTTCGCAACCGCCTGGGCCTGGGCGTCACCGTTCCGGAGACCCGCCACGTCATCGTCGTGGTCGAGTGCCAGGACCGCCTGGCCGGCATCCTGGTCGACGCCGTCAGCGAGACCTTCACCGTGTCGCGCGACCACCTGCAGCCGACCCCGGACCTGGGCGCCGACGAACTGCGGTTCATCCAGGCGATCATCTCGCTGGACAGCCGCCTGATCACCTATCTGAAGATGGACGACGTCTTCCCGGCCCAGGTCAGCCAGGCGGCGTAAGTTTCCGCCTTACGGCCGGAACGACAAAAGGGCGGACCGCGAGGTTCGCCCTTTTTCGTGTCCAGAACGATTGTCATGCCGGACAAGCGAAGCACCGATCCGGGACCGCCGGAAGCGCTGAGTTCACGCATCGGTCCCGGATTTTCGCGCCGCGCGCTCGTCCGGGATGACAGCGTCAGGGCGCTACTTCCCCAGCACGATCTTGGCCGCCGCCGCGTGGAAGGCGGCCTCGGTTTCGGCGGCGGCCGCCACGGCGTTGTGGCGGTCGGCGGCGACCGACATGGGCGCGCGGCCGGTGGTGGGGGCGGCGTAGCTCTGGGCCACCTTGCGGGCGTCCTGGGCGCGCAGGGCGGCGTTGTTGGAGGTGGTCTCGTGCCAGTGCGCCAGCTGCTGCGCCGTCAGGGCGCCGTTGGTGGGGAGGTCGCCATGGTGCACCACCTCGCCGAAGCCGATGGCCACGAAGCCGTGGATCACCCCGTAGTCCTCTTCCGACAGCAGGAAGGTGATCTGCCGCTCCTCGACCTGGCCGGTATAGGTGTCCTGCTCGGGATCGAACTCGCGCAGCACCAGCACGTCGCCCACCGCGAACTCGCGGTCGTTGCGGCGGATCTCGAAGCGCTTCTTGCCCGAGCGCACGGCGGCGAAATACTGGGGCCAGGTCTTCAGTTCGTGACGGGTCATGGGGATTCTTCGGGGTGTTCGGGAAATAGGAAGGCGTGGCCTTAGCGGCCGGATCTGGCTGCAAGGTTAAGGCGGAAGCGTGTTGTTGTGGACTCTCCAACTTCCGTCTCCCCGGCCTTCGCCGAGAAAACGGACGTGCGTTGAGCTAGCCCAGGCAGACCCGGGCGATCTCGGCGCGCAGCTCGGGCAGGCCGTCGCCCTTTTCCGACGAGGTGGCCAGCACCTTGGGGAAGGCGGCGGGACGCTTGGCGATGGCCTTCTGGGTGGCGGCGACCACGGCCTCAACCTCGGCCGGCTTGATCTTGTCGGCCTTGGTCAGCACGATCTGGTAGGARACCGCCGCGACGTCCAGGGCGTCCAGCGCCTCGGCGTCGACGGCCTTCAGCCCGTGGCGGGCGTCGATCAGCAGATAGACCCGCTTCAGGTTCACCCGGCCGCGCAGATAGGCGCGGCCCAGGTCCTGGAACTTGTCGGCCACGGTCTTGGACACCCGCGCGAAGCCGTAGCCCGGAAGGTCGACCAGGCGCAGCTTCTCGGCCAGCACGAAGAAGTTGACCTCCCGCGTGCGGCCCGGCGAGTTCGAGGCCCGGGCCAGGTGGTTCTGGTTGACCAGGCCGTTGATCAGGCTGGACTTGCCGACATTGGAGCGGCCSGCGAAGGCCACTTCCGGGAAGTCGGCGGTGGGCATGCCGTCCATCTTCACCGCGCCCATCATGAACAGGCACGGCTGGGCGAACAGCACGCGGGCCGCCTCGATCTCGTCGTCGGTGAAGGCGAGTTCGTCGATCATCAGGTGACCTCGACGGTCTTGCCGCGCAGGCGATTGACCAGCTGGTCGATCGGGTTGTCGACCTTGTAGCGGTGCATGATGATGTACTGCTGGATGATCGTCAGCACGTTGCTCCAGCACCAGTAGATCACCAGGCCCACCGCGAAGCCCGACAGGGTGAAGGTGAAGATGATCGGGAAGAACTGGAAGATCTTCTGCTGGATGGGGTCGCCGGCCGGCGGGTTCATCGCCGTGGTCAGCCACATGGTGAAGCCGTACAGCAGCGGCCAGACGCCCAGGTGGGCGATCGAGGCGCCCAGGATCGGCAGGGTGGCGGGATCCCAGTGGATCAGGCCGAACAGGTTGAACAGGGTGGTCGGCTCCGGCGCCGACAGGTCGACGATCCAGCCGAAGAACGGCGCGTGCCGCATCTCGATGGTCACCGTCAGCACCTTGTACAGCGAGTAGAAGATCGGGATCTGGATGAGCATGGGCACGCAGCCCATCATCGGATTGATCTTCTCCTTGGCGTACAGGCCCATCATCTCCTGCTGCTGTTTGGCGGGATCGTCCTTGTGCTTGGCCTTCAGCTTCTCGACCTCGGGGGCGATCTTCTTCATCTTCGCCATCGACTCGTAGCTCTTGTCGGCCAGCGGGAAGAGGATCAGCTTCAGGGTTACGGTCAGCAGCATGATGGCCACGCCGAAGTTGCCCACCAGCTTGTAGAAGATCTCCAGGATATTGAAGATCGGCCGGGTGATGATCTCGAACATGCCCCAGTCGACGGCCTTGTCGAAGTTGGGGATTACGTTGGGGGGGCGGTTCCAGAACTGCCACCAGACCACCGGCTTGCCGCCGTACTGATAGCGGGTCAGCAGCGGCACGGTCTTGGCGCCGGCGAACAGGCGGGTGGAATTGGTGATCGTGGCGCCGGCCGCCAACGATTGCGGCGCGCCGGTGAAGGCCGATTCATAGACGTCGACGCCGCTGACCGGCTTCACCTGGAAGCGGCCTTTGATCATCTCGGATTGCTCGGGAACGAGGGCCGCCAGCCAGTACTTGTCGGTCATGCCGATCCAGCCCCCCTTAGAGGCGAGGTCGGTTTGAAGCGGCTTGTCCTTCTTCCACTTCGGGTACTTGGCCTGGTTCTGAAGCAGGTACTTGCCTTCCTTGACGCCGTCGATGCCGCCCAGCACGCCGATGCCGCCTTCGTAGACGATCTGGGTCTTGCCCAGGCCGTGCGGGCCTTCGGTCGGAATGCCCTGGCGCTGGACCGAGGCGTAGGGGGCCAGGGCCACGGCCGCGCCGCCCTGGTTACGGACGGTGTCGGCGACGGTGAACATGGCGTCGGCGTCGACCGAGATGGTGCGGGTGAACACCAGGCCCTGGCCGTTGTCATAGGTCAGGACGACCGGCGYGGTCGGGCGCAGAACCTGGCCGGGGGCGGCCGTCCACACGGTCTGGGGCGTGGGCAGGCCGGTCATGCCGGCGATTCCCGCCCAGCCGAAATCGGCGAACCAAGCGTTCTCGGCGCCCTCGGGGCGGAACAGCTCGACCGGCGGCGAATTCTTGTCGCTGGTCTGGGTGTAGCGCTTGAGCCAGAGGTCGTCGATCCGGGCGCCCTTCAGGGCGATCGAGCCCGACAGGGCTGGGGTGTCGACGGCGATGCGCGGGCTCTGGGCCTTGGCGGCTTCGCGCGACAGCTTCAGCGGCTGGGGCAGTCCGTCGGCGCCGAGGGTCATGCCCGGCTGGGCGGCGATCTGGGCCTCGGCGATCTTCTTGGCGCGAAGCTCGGCCTCGCGCTGTTTCTGCTGCGGACCCAGCACCAGGAACTGGTAGCCGATCAGGATCGAAAACGCGCAGACGAGGAACATCAGCGTGTTTTTGTTGGAGTCGTTCTGCATGGGTTGGACTTAACCAGAAACGGAGGAATCGGACGCGGCAGGGGCGTGCGGTACGGGCGTCGCGCCCGGGCCCGCGCGATCGAGGTCGGCTGCGAGGCTTATCAGCGCGGTTTTAACATCGTCAAGCAAACGCCCCCATGCCCGCTGGCCGGTTCCGCCGCGGGCGATGAACACATAGTCGCAACTGGGGCGGCCATGAAGGGGGAGAAGCAGTCTGGCGGCCTCGCGCAGGCGTCTTTTGGCGCGATTTCGCTCGACGGACCCGCCGATTTTCTTGGTGGCGGTGAATCCGACCCGGATCAGCGGATCGGCGTCGTGGCGCGGGCGCATCTGCATGAAGACCGCGCCGCGCGCCAGATTGGGCGCCTTGGCGGCCCTCAGGAAGTCCGGACGCTTCTTCAGGCGTTCGATCTTCACGGGTTTGGGCGATGGCGGAAGCTGGGCTTCGGTCATGAAAAAAGCCGCCCTTTCCGGCGCAGGCGCGGAGCCTGTTTGGAGGAGAGAGCGGCTTTCATCATGGTCTAGGTTCCCGCCGAATTGAAGACGGGAGAAAGGCTGTTAGGCCGTCAGGCGCTTACGGCCCTTGGCGCGGCGACGCGCAACGATCTTTTGGCCGTTCTTGGTGGCCATACGCGCGCGGTAGCCGTGACGGCGGGCTCGCACGAGCTTCGACGGCTGGAATGTCCGCTTCACGAGGTGGCTCCGATAATAATGGGACGCGAGGGCCGAAGGGCCTCCGCGAGTGAGGGGCGGTGGATAAGGGAAGGGGCGGGCGCTGTCAACATGAGTCGAACCAAGGGGTTGTACGAACTGCCCGCCAGGGAGCCGCGCGCCTCACAGGTCCGGCCGGATCACCGCCTTACCGATCACCTGCCGGTTCGCCAAGAGTTCGAACGCCTCGCGCCAGCGCTCCAGCGGCAGTTCCGCATGCACGTGAGGCCGGATGACGCTTTCATCAGCCATCCGCCAAATCGTCTCGGCGTTCTCGCGGCCCTTCTCCGGGAACTGTCGGCCGTACTCGCCGGCCCGCACGCCCATCACCGAGAAGCCCTTGATCAGCGGCATGTTGACCGAGACGTTGGGGATGCGGCCAGAGGTGAAGCCGATCACCAGCAGCCGGCCGTCGAAGGCGATGCAGCGGATGCTCTCGTCGAACACGTCGCCGCCGACCGGGTCGTAGATCACGTCGGCCCCGCGCCCGCCGGTGATGTCCTTCACGCGCTCGCGGAAGCCACCGGTGACGTTGACCACGGCGTCGGGGGCGTACAGGGCCTGGATCGCCGCCAGCTTGTCGTCAGAGGCCGAGGCGGCGATCACTCGCGCGCCCAGGGCCTTGGCCAGGTCCACGGCCGCCAGACCCACCCCGCCGGCCGCGCCGTGCACCAGCACCCACTCGCCGGGCTCCAGCCGCGCCCGGCGGACCAGGGCGACATAGGCCGTGAGGTAGGCCGCGCCWTAGGCCGCCGCCTCGGCGAACGACAGCCGCGCGGGCTTGGGCTTGAGGGCGCCGGCCGACAGCACGGCATATTCCGCGAACCCGCCCAGCCGCGCGCCGCCGACCACGGCGTCGCCCGCGTTCCACCCGGTCACGCCTTCGCCCAGGGCCGCGATTTCGCCCGCCAGGTCCAGGCCGGGCGTGAAGGGCAGGGGCGGCTTGAACTGGTATTCGCCCCGGGTCATCAGCAGGTCGGGGAAGTTGACGCTGGCGGCGCGCACGCGGACCAGCGCCTCTCCGGGGCCGGGCGTGGGTTGGGGGACCTCGCGGACCGAGCAGCCCGAAAAGTCTTCGCTCAGGTTTTCGACGACGAGGGCGCGCATGGTGTCGGTCATGAATCCCACCAACTTCCGCTCATCCCGGCGAAGGCCGGGACCCAGATCCCAAAGCGGGGTGGCTGATGGGACGAACTCGGCGCTTTTGGCGTGAGCCCCAAAGCCATTCCATCTGGGTCCCGGCCTTCGCCGGGATGAGCGGATTTAAAAGCTAGGCTTTCGAAGCGTCGAACGCCGCCCGCACCAGCCGCGCCACCTCGCGACACGCCGCGTCGGCCGCCGGCACGGCGCCGGTGAACGCCGTGAACCCGTGCGCCAGACTGTCGTAGCAGCGATAGGTGGTCGGCACGCCGGCCGCGACCAGGCGCTTGGCGTAGGCCTCGCCCTGGTCGACCAGCGGGTCGAAGCCGGCGGTGATCACCACGGCCGGGGCCAGGCCCGACAGGTCGGCGGCCTTGTCCGGCGACAGACGCGGATCGGCCGGGTCGGCGTCGGGGCCCATATAGTGGCCCATGAACCAGTCCATGATCGGCCGGCTGAGCGGATAGGCGTCGCCATAGGTGGTCATCGACGCCGTCTCGCTGGCCACGTCGACGGCCGGATAGATCAGCAGCTGGAGGGCCGGCTGGGCCTCGCCCAGGCGCTTCATCTCCTGGGCGACGATGGCCGAGAAGTTGCCGCCCATCGAGTCGCCGCCGATCGCCGCCGTGCCGGGGGCGGCTCCGAACCGTGCGGCGTTGTCGCGGCCCCAGCGGAAGGCGGCCTGCACGTCGTCTAGACCGGCCGGGAAGCGGTGGTCGGGCGCCAGGCGGTAGTCGACCGACAGCACCGCCGTGCGGGCGATGCGGGCCAGGATCCCGCAGAAGGCGTGGCAGGTCTCCAGGTCGCCGATCACCCCGCCGCCGAAGTGGGCGAAGACGATCAGCGGCGCGCTGCTGTCCTGGTCGGCCGGGCGATAGGCGCGCAGCTTGATCGAACCGTTCGGGCCGTCGATCGACAGGCTCTCGTTGCGCACGCCTGGTTCCGGCGGCCCGCTCATCGCGGTCAGGCCCTGGGCGCTGGCGGCGCGGGCCTGGTCCGGCGCCAGGCTGGTCAGGGACGGCATCTTGGCGGCGGCCGCGGCCAGGAACTGGAAGCGCGGATCCAGGGTCCGCCCGCCGCGATAGACGCTCCCCCCGCCCGACATCACCCGCAGCACCGGGCTGGGCAGCGACATCAGGACCTTGAGGATGAATTTCTGGACGGCGGGGTCGGCCATTCGGGCTCTTTCTTGCTTCCTTGGGGTGTCGCGGTCGCCGAGGGCTGGACTAGGGCCGGGGCAGGGCGGGCAGGCCGCCCAGGATCATCCGGACGGCGAAGTCGGCGGCGCCGTCGACGTCGATCGGCCGGCGCTCCAGCATCTTGTCGCCGACCTCGCGGGCCACGGCGATGCAGGCGGCGGCGAAGTAGTCCAGGTCGACGGCCGGGGCGTGGTCGAGCTCCAGCACCTTGGCCAAGGCGGCGTGGACCTCGTCGAACACCGCCTGGATCTCGGGCGTGGCGCGGGCGTGGGGAAACACCTCGCCGGCCGGCCGGTTGATCCGCCAGCTCTCGTGCTCGCCCGCCAGGAACTCGAAATAGGCGCGGACGGCCCCGCGCAGGAAGCTCTCGAAGTCGACCGCCCGTTCGGACTCGGCCCGCAGGATCGGCCGGAACCGCCGCGCGCCGTCGTCGGCCAGGGCGTCGAACACTTCTTCCTTGGACTTGTAGTAGTTGTAGAAGGTGCCGCTGGCCAAACCCGTGCGGCGGATGATGTCGCGCACCGTGGCGGCCTCGTAGCCCAGCTCGCCGAACACCGCCCGCGCCGCGTCGAGGATCGCCTGGCGGTTGGCGACCTTGGTGCGTTCGCGCTTGCCGGGGCGGTTGTCCTCCGCGACCGGGCGGGTGGGGAAATAGGCGATGTTCGACATCGGACGCGACTCGTGGCGAGGCCCAGATGACGCCCCGTCATGATTTCAGCCTCATTCCGCCGCCAGTGGCAAGGATTCCGACGCGCGGGCCAAAACCGGTAAGGCGCCGCCCGTCGCCCGCGCTCTTTTCTCGCCCGCCGCGATCTCCTTCTTGAGGTCGGCGCAATAGACCCCGAAGTCGACCTGAATGGTGTGGCGGGCCGAGGCGTAATACTGGCCGGTGTGGCGCTCTTCGTCCTTGGCGGTGATCTTCGCCATCTCGGCGACGGACGGCGGGGCGTAGCGGCCGGTCAGGTAGCCGGCGACCAGCTTGGACTGCTGCTCGGCGAAATTGACCAGGGTCGGCAGGGCCTGGGCCAGGCCCATGTAGAAGAGGTCGGGCACGCCGGGCTTCATCATCCGCTTGAACAGCGGCAGCTTGTGATCCGCGTCGGGGACCAGGTCCGGATCGTCTAGGAACGGGAAGCTGATCTTGTAGCCGGTGGCGAAGACGATGACGTCGACCGCCTCGACGCTGTCGTCGGCGAAGCGGACCTGGCGGCCCTCCAGCGCCTTGATCGCCGGCTTGAAGGTGATGTCGCCGCAGCCCGCTCGGGTCAGGAACTCGCCGCTGACCGAGGGATGGGCCTCCAGCGGCTCGTGGTCGGGCTTGGGCAGGCCGTAGTCCTCCATCTTGCCGACATGCTTGCGGATCAGCGAACGGACGATCTTCAGGCCCAGCTTGCGCGGCATCCACGGCGGCATGGCCGACTTGTCCGACGGCTTGCCGTTCAGATATTTCGGGAACACCCAGACCCCGCGCCGGGCCGAGACGATCAGCTTGCCGGCGATCGGGCGCTGCGCCAGCTCGCTGGCGATATCCATGGCCGAATTGCCCATGCCGACGACGACCACGGTCTTGCCGCGCATGTCGACCGGATCGAACGGGTCGCTATAGGCGTGGGCGTGGAAGGCGGGGCCGTCGAACGTGCCCGGATACTCCGGAACACGCGGGTCCCAGTGGTGGCCGTTGGCGACGATCAGCACGTCGTAGAGCCGGGTCTCGCCGGTCGACAGGGTCACCGCCCACAGGCCGTCCTTGGTGCGCGCGGCGCGCAGCACCTTGGTGTTGAAGGTGATGGTCTCGCGTAGGCCGAAGTGGGCGACGTAGGCCTTGAAGTAGGCCAGGACCTGGCTGTGGTGCGGGAAGTCGGGCCAGTCGGCCGGAACCGGGAAATCCTCGAAGGCCAGTCGCCACTTCGAGGTGTCGATGTGCAGGCTCTCGTAGCAGGCCGACAGACCGTTGGGGTTCTTGTAGTACCAGTTGCCGCCCACGTCGTCGGAGGCCTCGAAGCAATCGTAGGGGACGCCGGCGTCCTTCAGCCGCTTGGCGGTGGTGAAGCCGCTGCAGCCCGCGCCGATGATGCAGGCTTTGGGCAGTGCCGACGCCATGACGTCCTCCCTGACTTATCGTTGTTCAGGTGAGCGTATCAGCGTTATGCGAGGCGTCAAACTGCCCTTGGGGCAGCAGTGGGGGGGGCGCAGTGGGGGCAGCCGCGCGATCAGTTGCCGCGCGGCGAATAGGTGGCCGTGCAGCGGGTCTTGCACTGCATCCACTGGGTCGGGCAGCCGTCGTCGTCGCCACTGGCCCGGCAGAAGAAGTAGGTGCGGTTGCAGGACGAGCGGCACTGGTCGGGGTCGCGTCCCGACGATGCGCCGGTCAGCGGGATCAGCGGCGGCGGCAGGGCGGGGCTGTCGTCCGGGGCCGGGGCGCTGCTCGACACGGCCGAGACGACGCGCGTCGGCTTGGCCGTCTGGGCGACGGCCGAACCGGAGACGGCGGCGAGGATCAGCAGGCAGGCGAGGGCGCGGCGCATGACCTTGGTCTAGCCGCTCGCCGTTGAGGTTTGGTTAACTACGTTTTCCGGCCGAGGGGCAGGGGATGCGCGTCGCCTCGTAGTGGGCGAAGACCTGCGCCTTGTCGCCGTCGCGGGCGGTGATCCGCCATTCCAGCTTATCGCCCGCCAGCGTCCAGCGATTCAGGAAGCTGGAGGGCGGATAGGGATAGGCGATCTCGAAGCCGTCCTCGCGAACCGCGCCCGCGCCGGTGGCCGTGTAGTCGCCGCCGAAGCTGTCGGCCCAGAAGCTCGTCAGGGTCGCGGGAAAGGCTCCCTTGGGCGCGCGGGCTCCGATCACCAGGTGGGCGGCGTAGCGGTCGGCGGGATCGGCCTTGGCCTGGCTTTCCGTCTCGATCAGGAACATCGCGCCCAGGGCGATCGATTTGGCCGTGAGGGCAAGCGTCACCGGCTTCCCCATCACCTCGCCCGTTCCGCTCCAGCAGCCCTCCAGCGCCTTCACCTGGGCGGGGAGCTGGGGCGGCGGGGCGTCCTGCGCCAAGGCCGGTCCTGCCGCCAGCGACAGCAACCCGGAGAGCACCTGCGAAACCTTCATCCCCGTCCCCTCGATTCCTGGTCAAGTTCGCGTTCAATGGCCTGACTCGGCGGCTATATTCCAGGCGGAACGACGGGCTTCTTCGCTCAGGGCTGCGACGTCGCCAGGAACCCAGCCAACCCCTCGGCCAGGTGGTCGAACAGCGTGCGCATCCGCAGTGTGGCGCGCAGGTCCTCGTGCATGACCAGCCAGACGGGCAGGTCGAAGCCGATCTGGCCGGGAAGGAGCGGGACCAGGTCGGGATCGCGGCGGGCTATGCCGTGCTGGATGAAGCCGATTCCGAAGCCGGCGCGGACCGCGGCCAGTTGGGCCAGGTCGCTGTCGGCGCGGAAGGCGAAGCCCTGCGGCGGCAGCGGCACGCGCTGGACCAGGCCGCGCAGAAACGGTGTGCCCTTGTCGAAGCCGACCACCGCATGGTCGCGCAGATCGTTCAGGGTGGCGGGAACGCCCTCGGCCTCGAGATAGCGGCGATGGGCGTAGAGGCCCAGGTGGGTGTCGGCCAGGCGGCGGGCGACCAGGGCGTCCTGGGTCGGGCGGACCATGCGCACGGCGATGTCGGCCGCGCCGCGCAGCAGGTCCTGCTGCTGGTTGTCCAGCGACAGCTCGACCGCCACGCCGGGGTGCTTGGGACGGAAGGCGGCCAGGATGCTCGGCAACACCTCGGCGCCGATGATCTCGCTGGCCGTCAGGCGGACCACGCCGCGCGCGGTGTCGCCGGCCCCGGACGCCGCGCGGACCAGGGCGCTGGCCGCGCCGGCCATGGCCTGGGCGTGGGGCGCGAGGTCGAGGGCGGCGTCGGTGGGCTTCAGCCCTTGCGGCGAACGCGTGAACAGGGCCACGCCCAAGGCGCGCTCCAGCTCGGCGACCTGGCGGCCCAGGGTCGGCTGGGTCAGGCCCAGGGCCCGGGCGGCTGCCGACAGGCTGCCCTCGGTCATCACCGCCAGGAAGGCGCGGTACAGGCTCCAGTCTGGATCGCTCATGCATTTATGCATGGCAGATCAAGAGAGTTCGTCAATTCCCGTTTGCCTCACCGTGACTGATCTTGTCGTCATCAACCCCGGAACGACGGAGACCGACATGACCACGACCCAGCAACGCATCGCCCTGGTGATCGGCGCGACCGGCGGCATCGGGGGCCGGCCCGCAACGGGATCGAGTGGATCGAGGGCGACGCCATGATCGCCGCCGACGTCGCCCGCGCGGCCCGGGGCGTGGGGCTCATCGTCCACGCCGCCAACCCGCCCGGCTATCGGAACTGGGGCAAGCTGGTGCTGCCGATGATCGACAACACCATCGCCGCCGCCAAGGCCGAGGGCGCGCGGATCCTGCTGCCGGGCACGGTCTACAATTTCGGCCTGGAGACCTTCCCGCTGATCGACGAGACCGCGCCGCRAAACCCGACCACCCGCAAGGGCAAGATCCGGGTCGAGATGGAGCGGCGGCTGAAGGCGGCCTCGGCGCAAGGCGCGTCGGTGCTGATCGTCCGGGCCGGCGACTTCTTCGGGCCGCACGCCGGCAACAACTGGTTCGGCCAGATGGTGGTCAAGCCGGGCGCGCCGRTGAAGTCGGTGACCGAGCCCTCCAGCCGGGGCCTGGCCCACGCCTGGGCCTATCTGCCGGACCTGGCCGAGACCATGGCCCGGATGCTGGACCGCGCCGACCGTCTCGCGGCCTTCGAGGTCTTCCACTTCGGCGGCCATCTGCTGGGCTGGGGGGAGATGGCGGCTTCGGTGGGGCGCGTGACGGGGCAGCCGAAACTGTCGGTCATGAGCTTCCCGTGGTGGCTGATCGTAGGGTTGTCGCCGGTCGTGCCTGTCTTCAGTGAGATGGCCGAGATGCGTTACCTGTGGCGTGAACCGCTTGTGCTGGACGACCGCAAGCTCCGGGCGTTCCTGGGCGACGTGCCTCACACGCCGCTGGATGCGGCGGTGGCGGCCAGTTTGCGGGCGCTGGGGTGCTTGGATCACCCTCTCCCAGAGGGAGAGGGCGGGGCCCGCCGCGTAGCGGTGGGAGGGTGAAGGGGTGCGCCGTCACCGATTTCTCACGAACGCTCTGCCGACACGCCGTCTGACGTCTAAACCCCTCACCCTCCCAGACTTCGTCTGGGTCCCTCCCTCTCCCTCTGGGAGAGGGTTTCGGTGGGGGGACTACTTCTTCAGCTTCTCGATCAGCGCCATAGCCGCGGCCGGGTTCCTCACCTTCGCTCCGGCGATGAAATAGGCGAAGACGTCGCCGCGCTTGGCCCAGGCTAGGGTCTGCTTGGCGATGCGATCCAGCTCGTCGGAGGTCATGCCTGTCGGCTCGTCAGGCTTGCTGGACATCRGGCGGGCATAGGTGAAGTCGGCCGTCGGCTCGTCGATGCAGGGCCAGGTCGGCTCTTCGTCATCCTCGGCATAGACGATGGCCGCGCCGTAC
>NZ_JBFTZS010000051.1:0-15150 GCF_056406675.1 Caulobacter sp. P1_B12_2
GACCTGGAGCCGGCCGCGGCCGAGCTCCACGACCTGTGCCTGGACCTGGTCGACGAAGTGGCCGGCAGCCAGGAACTGTTGGAGCGGCTGGCGATCCCGGCCGAGCATCGCGACTTCATCGCCGCCTCCTGGCGCGCCAAGTCGCCGTCGCTCTACGGCCGCTTCGACTTCGGCTACGACGGCAAGGCCAAGCCCAAGCTCTACGAATACAACGCCGACACCCCGACCAGCGTCTTCGAGGCGGCCACCTTCCAGTGGCTGTGGCTCGAGGAACTCATCGCCAATGGCGCCTTCCCGGCCAATGCCGACCAGTTCAACAGCCTGTTCGAGGCCCTGCGCGACCGGTTCAAACTCCTTTTTCCGAAGGGTGGCTTCGTCCACTTCGCCAGCGACGAGGACGCGGTCGAGGACCGCCAGACCGTGCGCTTCCTGGARGACCTGGCCCTGCAGGCGGGCGTCGAGCCCAAGTTCGTGGCCATGGACAACATCGGCCTGAACGAAGAGGGCCAGTTCGTCGATCTGGAGGGCTTCGTCCTGCAGGCGGCGTTCAAGCTCTATCCGTGGGAGTTCATGCTGCGCGAGCCCTACGCCGCGCATCTGGAGACAGCCCAGGTCCGCTGGCTGGAGCCGCCGTGGAAGGCGATCCTGTCCAACAAGGGCATCCTGCCGCTGCTGTGGGAACGCCACCGCGGCCATCCCAATCTGCTGGAGGCCTATTTCGAGGGTGACCCGGCGGCTTCGGCCTTGGGTGACCGGTTCGTGCGCAAGCCGCTGTTCTCGCGGGAAGGGGCCAATGTCGAGATCGTCGGGGGCGATGAACCCGTCCTCGATCAGGGCTATGGCCAGGAGGGCGCGATCGTCCAGGCCTACCACCCGCCGCCCGAGTTCGACGGCAAGCGGCCGGTGGTCGGGGCGTGGATTGTCGGCGCCGAGCCGGCCGGCATCGGCATCCGCGAAGACGACAGCGTGGTGACCAAGAACCTGGCCCGCTTCGTGCCCCACGTGATCGACGGCTAGGATCGCGGCCGAAGGCGGGAAGTTCGCTTCTCGGCTTGGCCCGTCTTTACGCCGCCCTTACGCGCCGGCGATCTTCCCGCATGGCGAGCTTACGCGCCGCCGTGGTCTTCAAGCCGCCTATCCTGACGGAGGCGGCGAATGGCTGATCTGATTTTTCTGGCGCTGGGCGCGGGGCTGTTCGCGGCCTTCGCGGGCTTCACCTCGGCGTTGAGGCGCGTGTGACCATGCTGGTGAGCGTGCTGTGGGGAGCCGGGGCGATCGTCGTCGCGGCCTATATGGCCGCGGCTTTGCTGCGACCCGACAAGTTCTGACGGATCACATTCCATGAATTGGCAAGGATGGGCGGAAATCGCCCTGACCCTGGGCCTGGCGGTCGCGATCGCCTGGCCTCTGGGCGTTTACATGTCGCGGGTCTGGAACGGCGAGCGCACTTGGCTGGACCCGGTGCTGAAGCCCGTCGAGGCCCTGTTCTATTCGGCCGGCGGCGTCGACCCGCACAAGAGCCAGACCTGGCACGGCTATGCCGCCGCCCTGCTGGCCTTCAACGCCGTGGGCTTCGTGCTGGTCTATGCGGTGCTGCGCCTGCAGGGCGTGCTGCCGCTGAACCCGCAGGGCTTCGCGGGCGTCTCGCCGCATCTGGCTTTCAACACCGCCGCCAGCTTCGTGACCAACACCAACTGGCAGAGCTATGGCGGCGAGACGACGATGTCGACGCTCAGCCAGATGCTGGTGCTGACCGTCCAGAACTTCGTGTCGGCCGCCACCGGCGCCACCATCGCCGCCGCCCTGGCGCGGGCGTTCGTCGCCAATCGCGGCGAGGGCGTCGGCAATTTCTGGGCCGATCTGGTGCGCACCACGCTCTATGTGCTGCTGCCGCTCTGCATTGTGCTGTCGATCGTTCTCGTGGCCCTGGGCCTGCCCCAGACCCTGGCGGCCGGCGTCGATGCGACCACGCTGGAGGGCGCGCACCAGAAGATCGCCCTGTTCGCCAGCGCCAGCCAGGAAGCCATCAAGCAGCTGGGCATCAACGGCGGCGGGATCTTCAACGCCAATTCCGCCCACCCCTTYGAGAACCCCACCCCGCTGACCAACCTGATCACCGCGGTGTCGATCAACGTGCTGGGCTGGGCCGCCTTCTTCGCCTTCGGACGCTCGGCCATGGCCCGCAAGGACATTCGCGCCTTGGTGATGTCGGCGATGATCCTGCTCGGCGCGGGCGCGGCGGCGGTCTATGTCGCCGAGACCCAGGCCGCTCCCGCTCTGGTCGCGGCGCACGTCGAGGCTTCGGTCAACATGGAGGGCAAGGAGGTCCGCTTCGGCGCGCCGGCCACGGCCGCCTGGGTGGCCATGACCACGGGCGCTTCCAACGGCTCGGTCAACGGCATGCATTCCAGCCTGATGCCCTTGGGCGGCGGCGTGGCGATGTTCCTGATGCAGTTGGGCGAGATCCTGCCGGGCGGCATCGGCTCGGGGATCGCCATCATGGTCGTCATGGCCCTGCTGGCGGTGTTCGTCGCGGGACTGATGGTCGGCCGCACGCCGGAGTATCTGGGCAAGAAGATCGAGGCGCGCGAGATCCAGCTCTCCATGCTGGCGGTGCTGATCGCGCCGCTGTCCATGCTGGGCTTCTCGGCCATCGCCGCCGTCCTGCCCGAGGCGCTCAAGGGGCTGATGCACGCTGGGCCGCACGGCCTGTCGGAGATCCTCTATGGCTACGTCTCGGCCACGGCCAACAATGGCTCGGCGTTCGGCGGCCTGACGGCCAACGCGCCCTGGTGGAACACCACCCTGGGCGTGGCCATGATGCTGGGCCGCTTCGTGCCGATCGTCGCGGTGCTGGCGATCGCCGGCGCCCTGGCGGCCAAGCCCAAGCTGGCGCCGTCCGTCGGCACGCTGCCCACCCATGGCGGCCTGTTCATCGGCCTGCTGATCGGGGTGATCCTGATCCTGGGCGGCCTGCAATTCTTCCCCGCCTTGGCGCTGGGACCGATCGTCGAGCACTTCCAGGCGCTCGCCGCGGTCGCCGCCGTCCACTGACACAGCTGATCGCAAAGGCGATTTGACATGACCACCCTAGAACCCTCTCTCGGGGAGGGCCGGCGTCAGTCGGCCACCTTGGCCGGCGGCCTCTCGTTCGCCGTGTTGCTGCGCGCGACCAAGGACGCGTTCGTCAAGCTGGACCCGCGCCGACTGACCGGCAATCCCGTGATCTTCACCACCTGGATCGTGGCCTTGCTGTCGACCGTTTCGGCGGTCGCGGCCGTCGCCGGCCATCAGCCGGCCGGCTTCGCGATCCAGATCGCGGCCTGGCTTTGGGCCACGGTGCTGTTCGCCAATCTCGCCGAGAGCGTCGCCGAAGGGCGCGGCAAGGCGGCGGCYGACAGCCTGCGCGCCACCCGCGTCACCACCAAGGCCAAGCTGATCATCGACGAGAAGACCGGGACCATCATCCCGACACCCGCTCACAAGCTGAGCGTCGGCGAGATCATCCTGGTCGAGGCCGGTGACGTCATCCCGACCGACGGCGAGATCATAGAGGGCGTCGCCAGCGTCAACGAGGCGGCGATCACCGGGGAGAGCGCCCCAGTGATCCGCGAGAGCGGCGGCGACCGGTCCGCCGTCACGGGCGGCACCACGGTAGTCTCCGACTGGATCAAGGTGCGGGTCACCGCCGAGGCGGGCAACACCTTCCTGGACCGGATGATCGCCATGGTCGAGGGCGCGGACCGTCGCAAGACCCCCAACGAGATCGCCCTGGCGGTGCTGCTGGCCGGCCTGACCCTGATCTTCCTGATCGCCGTGGTCACCCTGCTGGGCCTGGGCAAGTTCTCGGGCGTGGCCCTGGACCCGCTGGTGCTGGGCGCGCTGTTCATCACCCTCATTCCCACGACGATCGGGGGCCTGCTCAGCGCGGTCGGCATCGCCGGCATGGACCGCCTGTTGAAGGTCAATGTGCTGGCCACCTCGGGCCGCGCGGTGGAAGCGGCCGGCGACGTCGACACCTTGCTGCTGGATAAGACCGGCACCATCACTTTCGGCAACCGCATGGCCACCGAGGTGATCGCGGCCCCCGGGGTGCGTCCGGAGGCCGCCTTGCTGGCCGCTGTCTGCGCTTCGCTGGCCGACGAGACGCCGGAGGGGCGCTCGATCGTTGAGCTGGGTCGCAACCAGGGTCTCGTCGTCGAGGTTCCCGCGGGCGCGACCTCGATCGCCTTCAGCGCCACGACCCGCCAGTCCGGCCTGGATGCGCCCAATCAGGAAGGGCGTGCGATGTCGTGGCGCAAGGGCGCGGTGGACGCCGTCTATCGCAGCCTGGCCCTGGATCCGAAGTTGATCCCCGCCGAGATGACCGCCGCCGTCGACCGCATCGCCCGTTCGGGCGGCACGCCGCTGGCGGTCAGCGAGAACGGCGTCCTGGTCGGCGTCATCCACCTCAAGGATGTGGTCAAGCCGAACGTCAAGGAGCGCTTCGCCGACCTGCGCCGCATGGGCCTGCGCACSGTGATGATCACCGGCGACAACCCGGTGACCGCCGCCGCCATCGCTTCGGAGGCCGGGGTCGACGACTTCCTGGCCGAGGCCACGCCAGAGGACAAGCTGCGGCTGATCCGCGAGGAACAGGGCAGGGGTCGGCTGGTGGCGATGTGCGGGGACGGCGCCAACGACGCGCCCGCCTTGGCCCAGGCCGACGTCGGCGTGGCCATGCAGACCGGCGCCCAGGCCGCCCGCGAAGCCGGCAACATGGTCGATCTCGACAGCGACCCGACCAAGGTCATCGAGATCGTCGAGGTCGGAAAGCAGATGCTGATCACGCGCGGYGCCCTGACCACCTTCTCGATCGCCAACGACGTGGCCAAGTACTTCGCCATCATTCCGGCCATGTTCGTGGTCGCCCTGCCGGCCTTGGGCGCGATGAACATCATGCGTCTGCATAGTCCGCAGAGCGCGATCCTGTCGGCGGTGATCTTCAACGCCCTGGTGATCGTCGCCCTGATCCCGCTGGCGCTGCGGGGCGTGAAGTACCGAGCGGTTGGGGCTGGAAAGCTCCTGTCGCGCAACCTGCTGATCTACGGCCTGGGCGGCCTGGTCGCGCCGTTTGTCGGCATCAAGCTGATCGACATGATCGTATCCAGCCTCGGCTTGGCCTAAGCTGCAACCTTCGGAGATTCAGAGTCATGCTCTCCCACCTTCGCCCCGCCTTGGCCTCCATGGGCCTGTTCACCGTCCTGCTGGGGCTGGCCTATCCGCTGGCCGTCACCGGCGTGGCCCAGGCGGCTTTCCCGCACCAAGCCAATGGCAGCCTGGTGCGCGACGCCAAGGGAACCGTCGTCGGCTCGGCCCTGATCGGCCAGCCCTTCGCCGCCCCGCGGTACCTGCATCCCCGGCCCTCGGCGGCCGGCGCCGGCTATGACGCCTCGGCCTCGAGCGGCTCCAACATGGGGCCGATGAACGAGGCCCTGGCCGAACGGGTCAAGGCCGACGCCGACGCCCTGCGGGCCGAAAGTCCCGGCGCTGTCATTCCCGCGGACGCCGTCACCACCTCGGGTTCCGGGCTGGATCCCGACATCTCGCCGGCCTACGCCCATCTGCAGGCTGCTCGCGTCGCCAAGGCGCGGGGCCTGACGATCGGCCAGGTCCAGGCGGTGATCGACACCCACACGCAGGGCCGCCTGCTGGGCTTCATCGGCCAGCCCCGCGTCAATGTGCTGGCGATCAACCGGGCGTTCGACGCCCGCGCGCCGGGCTAGACGCTTGGCGGCTGATCCCCCGAAACGTCCGGACCCCGAGGCGCTCCTGGCCGCCGCCAACAAGGCGGGCCGGGGGCGCCTGAAGGTGTTTCTGGGCATGGCCCCCGGCGTGGGCAAGACCTACGAGATGCTGCGCGCCGCCCGGCGTCGCAAGGCTCAAGGCCATGACGTCGTCGTCGGCCTGGTCGAGACCCACGGCCGTCGCGAGACCGAAAGCCTCCTGCGGGATATGGAGGTCATGCCGCGCAAGCCCATCGACCATCGCGAACGGGTGGTCATGGAGTTCGACCTGGACGCCGCCCTGGCCCGCAGGCCCAAGCTGCTGCTGGTCGATGAGTACGCCCACTCCAACGCCCCAGGCTCGCGCCACCCCAAGCGCTGGCAGGACGTCGAGGAAATCCTGGCGGCTGGGATCGACGTCTGGACGACCCTGAACGTCCAGCACCTGGAAAGCCTGGTCGATGTCGTCCAGCGCATCACGGGCGTGCGTCAACGCGAGACGGTGCCCGACAGCGCCCTGTCGCGAGCCGACGCCATCGAGGTCGTCGACATCACGCCCGATGAGCTGCGCGAGCGGATGGCGGCCGGCAAGGTCTATGTGCCCGAGACCGCGCGCCTGGCCTCGGACAACTTCTTCAAGGTCGAGAACCTCACCGCCCTGCGCGAACTGGCCCTGCGGCGCGCGGCCCAGACGGTGGACGATCAACTGGTCGCCACCATGCGCGAGAAGGGCGTCGAGGGACCGTGGGCGGCGGGCGAGCGGATCCTCGTCCTGGTCGGCGGCGACGCCATGGCTTCGGGCCTGGTGCGGACGGGCCGGCGCCTGTCGGACATGATGATGGATGCGCCGTGGACCGTCGCCCACGTCGATCGTCCCGATCGCCCGCCGCCCGGAACGGCCGCCGCGGCGCGGTCCAGCGAGGCCCTGAAACTGGCCGAGCAGTTGGGCGGGTCCACCGTGGTGCTCAGCGGCGCCGACGTGGTCGCCACGGTGATGGCCTATGCCCGCMGCAACAACGTCACCCAGATCGTCATCGGCAAGTCGGCCGACAGCCGCTGGCGTGAACTGCTGGGCAAGTCCCTGGCGGCGGCCCTGCTGCGCGAGGCTCGAGGCGCGGCGATCCACGTGGTCACCGAGGCGACGCACGAGGCGGTCGTCGAGCCGCCTTCGCCTCGGCGGGCGGCGGGCTGGACCTCGTACTTGATCGCCGCCGGCTGCGTGGCCGCCGCGACGGTGCTGGCCTGGGCGCTGGACGTCGCCTTCGACCGCGTSGACCTGGGCATGATCTTCCTGGCCGCCGTGCTGGCGGCCGGCGTGCTGCGGGGACTGCAGCCGGCCCTGGCGGCGGCGACCGTGGCCTTCTTCGTCTACAACTATCTGTTCCTGGAGCCGCGCCAGACCTTCGCCATCGGCTCGCCGACTGACTTCCTGACCCTGGTCGTCTTCTGGGCCGTCGCCCTGGCGGCGGGCGGCTTGGCGGGACGGGTGCGCGACCAGGGCCGCGACGCCCAGCGTCGGGCGTCGACCGTCTCGGCCCTGCTGGCCGCCAGCCGCACCTTCTCGGCCGCCGCCGGGCGCGAGGCGGCGGCGCGGGCCATCGCCGAACAGGCCGCCGCCGCCGCCGGCGCCAAGGCCGTCGTGCTGCTGCCGCGCGACGGAGAACTGGAACCCGCGGCCGGCGCGCCGACCCTGGAAACTCTGGACGCCGCCCCCATGGCCGCCGCGCGCTGGGCCTGGGAAAAGGGCGAGCCGGCGGGTTTCGGCACGGGCACGCTGCCTCAGGCCCGCTGGACCTTCTGGCCGCTCGACGGCGTGCGCTCGCGGGCCGGTGTCGCGGGGGTCGAGGCGGGCGCGATGATCCCGGGCTCCGACACCGAACGCCTGGTCCTGGCGCTACTGGAACAGGGGGCGGTGGCGCTCGAGCGCGCCGAGCTGGCCACCGAAGCCGTCGAAACCGAGACCCTGCGCCGCGCCGACCGCTTCCGCTCGGCCCTGCTCAACTCCATCAGTCATGACCTGCGCACGCCGCTGTCGACGGTCCTGGGCGCCTCCAGCACCCTGATCGACTACGGCAAGACCCTGAGCCCCGCCGTGCGAGAAGACCTGACCCTGAGCATTCGCGAGGAGGCCGAGCGCCTGAATCGCTATGTCGGCAACCTTCTCGACATGACGCGTCTGGAAGGCGGCGCGCTTCGGTTGCGGACCGACTGGACGGATGTGCGCGACGTGCTGGGCGCCGCCGCCGATCGCGTGGCCCGCCGGCTGGGCGACCGGGTGCTGGCGCGCGACTATCCGGCCGAGCTCAGTCTGGTGCGGGTCGATGGCGGGCTGCTCGAACAGGCGGTGGTCAACATCCTGGAGAACGCCATCGCCTACAGCCCGCAGAGCACCCGCATCGAAGTGGCCGCCTACGAGGATCGCGCCAACGTGGTCATCAGCATCGAGGACGAAGGTCGCGGCATTCCGACCGCCGAACTGGAGGGCGTCTTCGAGAAGTTCCGTCGCATGGAGGAGCCCTCGGATCGAAACCAGGGCGCGGGTCTGGGGCTGTCGATCTCCAAGGGCTTCATCGACGCCATGGGCGGCCGCATCGCCGCCGCTAGTCCGATCCACGACGGCAAGGGCACGCGCATCCTGATCAGCCTGCCCAAGGCGGTCGCCACACCGCATCATCTGCTATGACCTCGCCATGAGCATTTCGCGCCCGCGCATTCTCGTCATCGACGACGAGCCGCAGATCCATCGCTTCCTGGGACCGGCGCTGGACGCCGCCGGCTACGAGCCGCTGCGCGCCGACAGCGGCCAGGAGGGCCTGCGCGGCATTGCGCTGTGGTCGCCGGACGCCGTGGTCCTCGACCTTGGTCTGCCCGACATGGACGGCAAGGACGTGCTGATCCGGGCCCGCGACTTCTACGAAGGCCCGATCCTGATCCTGTCGGCCCGCGACCGCGAGGCCGAGAAGATCCAGGCGCTGGACAACGGCGCCAACGACTATCTTGAAAAGCCGTTCGGCGTCGGCGAACTCCTGGCCCGCGTGCGCGCCGCCCTGCGCCAGCGGGCCTCCGCCAAGGCGCCCCCCGGACCCATCCGCTCGGGCGAGGTCGAGATCGATCTGGACAAGCACCGTGTCACGCGGGCCGGCGAGGTCGTGAAGGTCTCTCCAAAGGAGTACGAATTGCTCGCCCGCCTGGCCGTCGGTCGCGGCAAGCTCTTGACCCACAAGGACTTGCTGGTGGCCGTCTGGGGCGCCGCCCACGCGGCCGACACCCAGTATCTTCGTGTGTTCATTGGCCAGTTGCGGCAGAAGCTCGAACTCGACCCGGCCCACCCGAAGATCATCGAGACCGAACCCGGCGTCGGCTATCGCTTCATCGCGGACTGATCCGCGTCCTCGCGCGGAATCCTGTGCGCTGGAGCGCCGGTGGGCCAGCCTCAAACCCTTGCCCAGAACGCCGCTTTGCCTCACAGCTTGAACACATGAGTCAGCCGGTCACGATCGAATTGGGCGAGGGCGGCGCGCACGACGCCCGGGCGCTGCGCCACGCCTTTGGATGTTTCACCACCGGGGTGACGGTGATCACCACGGTGTGCGAGGACGGCCGCCGCGTGGGGCTGACCGCCAATTCGTTCACCTCGGTGTCGCTGGATCCGCCCCTGGCCCTGGTCTGCGTCGACCTCAACTCGCGCAGCCTGCCGTTCCTGGACGCGGCCGAGCGGTTCACGGTCAATGTGCTGCACGCCGACCAGCAGCTGATGGCACGCCAGTTCGTGCAGAAGGACGGTGACCGGTTCGCGGGCATCGAGACCGAGACCTGGGGCACCGGCGTGCCGATCCTGCCCGACTGCATGGCCAATTTCGAATGCGTGACCCATCAGGTCTTCGACGCCGGCGACCACCGGGTCTATGTCGGACGGGTGGTGAAGCTGCGCTACGACCCGGACCACGAGCCGCTGGTGTATCTGCAGGGCCGGTTCCGCAAGGTGCACGTCGAGGAGTAGCCGCCCTATCACGAATTATGGCGGAGAGAATTTGCGCGATACGGCCCTGACGCCGGATGCTATTGACGCGCAAAACAAGATCTAGGGAGCGTATCATGCGGACCATCAGCCATTTCGTGAACGGACAAGCCCTCGAAGGGGCCTCCGGCCGCTTCGGCGATGTGTTCAATCCGAACACCGGCGAGATCCAGGCCCGCGTGGCTCTGGCCACCGACGCCGAGCTGGACGCCGCCGTCCAGGCCGCCGCCGCCGCCCAGATCGGCTGGGCCGCCACCAATCCCCAGCGCCGCGCCCGGGTGATGTTCGAGTTCAAGCGCTTGATCGAGCGCGACATGAACGCCCTGGCCGAGATCCTGTCGTCCGAGCACGGCAAGGTGATCGCCGACTCCAAGGGCGACATCCAGCGCGGCCTCGAAGTGATCGAGTTCGCCTGCGGCATCCCACACATCCTGAAGGGCGAATACACCGAGGGCGCCGGCCCCGGCATCGACGTCTATTCGATGCGCCAGCCGCTGGGCGTCTGCGCGGGCATCACCCCGTTCAACTTCCCGGCCATGATCCCGATGTGGATGTTCGGCATCAGCATCGCCGTGGGCAACACCTTCATCCTCAAGCCGTCGGAAAAGGACCCGACCGTGCCGGTCAAGCTGGCCGAACTAATGATGGAGGCGGGCGCTCCCGCCGGGGTGCTGAACGTGGTGCACGGCGACAAGAGCGCCGTCGACGCCATCCTGACCCATCCGCTGATCCGCGCGGTCAGCTTCGTCGGCTCGTCCGACATCGCCCACTACGTCTACCAGACCGGCACGGCGCACGGGAAACGCGTCCAGGCCATGGGCGGGGCCAAGAACCACGGCGTCGTCCTGCCCGACGCCGACCTCGATCAGGTGGTCAAGGACCTGTCGGGCGCGGCCTTCGGCTCGGCCGGCGAGCGCTGCATGGCCCTGCCGGTGGTCGTTCCGGTCGGCAAGAAGACCGCCGACGAGCTGCGCGAGCGGATGGTCGCCGAGATCGAGACCCTGAAGGTCGGCATCTCCACCGACACGGCCGCCCACTACGGCCCGGTGGTCAGCGCGGCGCATCGCGCCAAGATCTCCGACTACATCCAGATGGGCGTCGACGAGGGCGCGGAGCTGGTGGTCGACGGCCGCGACTTCGCCCTGCAAGGCTTCGAGAAGGGCTTCTTCATCGGCCCGTCGCTGTTCGACGGCGTCAAGCAGAGCATGAGGACCTACCAGGAAGAAATCTTCGGCCCGGTGCTGCAGATCGTTCGCGCCGAGACCTTCGAGGAGGCCCTGGCCCTGCCGTCCGAGCACCAGTACGGCAACGGGGTGGCGATCTTCACCCGCAACGGCCGGGCGGCGCGCGAGTTCGCGGCGCGGGTCAATGTCGGCATGGTCGGCATCAACGTGCCGATCCCGGTGCCGGTGGCCTATCACACCTTCGGCGRCTGGAAGCGCAGCGCGTTCGGCGACACCAACCAGCACGGCGTCGAGGGCGTGAAGTTCTACACCAAGGTCAAGACGATCACCGCGCGGTGGCCGGAGGGCGAGGTCGAGGACAGCGCCTTCGTCATCCCGACGATGAAGTAGGATTGGCCCAGGAAATAGGGGAGTGGGGGCGATGCGGGTTATGGTTCGGGCCTTCTCCTTCGTCGCCTCCTTGCTGATCGGATTGGTCCTGAGCACGACAGCCTTCGCCAAACCCGCCTCGGTCTTTGCCCTGGACGCCGCCGAGATGGCGGCCGTCGGTCAGTACGGCGAGCGCGCCGCGCCCCTGACGCTGTTCGAACGGGCCGGGGTGCTGCGCCTCGACGGCCAGGGCCGCAAGGACGCCAAGCTGACGCCGCTGGGCCGCAATCGCTACGGTGTCGAGGGCGGCGGTGAGCTGGTGCTGGAGCCCGCCGCCGTGCGCCTGAACGGCGCCCGCCTGCCGCGCCACGACTTCGGGGCCGAGGTCGAGGCCGGCATCCGCGCCGCGGTCCGCGCCGATCCGGCCGCCCTGCGCGCCCGGGCCCTGGCCGCCAAGCCGCCGGTCGAGAGCGACCAGCATCGCCCCGCCGATCTGGTGGACCTATCGGCCCTGGACCCGACGATCCGCCTCGACATCCGCTACGCCGGCGCCGACAACTTCATGGGCCTGGCGCTGTACGAGCGCCCGGCGGCCTATATGCAGCGGCCCGCCGCCCAGGCTTTGGCGCGAGCCGCCAAGGCGCTGAAGGCCCAAGGCTACGGCCTGCTGATCCACGACGCCTATCGGCCGTGGTTCGTGACCTGGATGTTCTGGGAGGCGACGCCGCCCGAGGACCACATGTTTGTCGCCGATCCCGCCCAGGGCTCGCGCCACAATCGCGGCTGCGCCGTTGACCTGACCCTTTACGACCTCAAGACCGGCAAGCCCGTCCAGATGCCCAGCCGCTACGACGAGATGTCGGGCCGGTCCTATGCCGACTTCATCGGCGGCACGACCCAGCAGCGGGCGATGCGGTCGATCCTGCGCGCGGCCATGGTCGCCGAGGGTTTCGAGATCTATCCCGAGGAGTGGTGGCACTTCGACTACAAGGACTGGCGCAGCTATGGCGTTGGAACGAAGACGTTCAGCGCGCTGGCCCAGGCGAAGTAAGCGCCATCAGCTTCAGGGCGTCGGTGGTCGCCGCCCCGAACTGGGTGTTGTCGAAGATGCACCAGCTCTGCACCGCTTGGGTGTCGTCGATGGTCTGTTCGGCCAAGGGCTCCAGCCGCCCGTCGTCATAGGATGTCTTGTACATCGCCGGCGAGCCGTGCAGGCGGCGATAGGTCACGTCGCTCCAGCCGCCGGGCTCGGCGGCGGCCGGGACCACGGCGGGATCGGCGGCGACCCGCGCGACCTCGAAGCCTTGCAGCAGGGCGTCGGCGGGCGCGTCGAACCAGGTCGCATGGCGTRGCTCCAGCACCGTCGCGGCCGTTGTCGCCTTGCGCCAGGCGGCGAGGAAGCGCTCCGCGATCCCGGCGTCGAACTTCAGGCTCGGCGGCAGCTGGACCAGCAAGGGGCCAAGCTTGGCGCCCAGCGCCCCGCACTCATCGAGGAACTGGGCCAGCGGCTCGCCGCAATCGACCAGCCGACGCTCGTGGGTGATTGTCTTGGGGACCTTCACCGCGAACTGGAAGCCCGCCGGCGTCGAGGCCGCCCAGCGTTCGTAGGTCTTGGGTTGATGAGGCCGATAGAAGGACGAGTTGATCTCGACGGCGTTGAACACGGCGGCGTAGCGTTCGAGGCCCGTGCCCTCGGCGGGGAAGCCTTCGAGCGTTCGGGGAAAGCTCCAGCCGGCCGTGCCGATGCGGATGTCGTGAGGCATGCGGACGGAGCGTGCGAGTTGGGCGGTGGTTCACTGGAAAACCCTTTCCCTCTGGGAGAGGGTCTTAAGCCCTAGGCCGCCACGCCAGGATGTCCGCGCTCCGCTCCACTCCCATCCGGGGGCAGGTCCCCTTCAGCGCACAAGCCCCGCACCGGGGCGCGTGGTGCACGCACAGCAGCTGCCCCAAACCCTTCATCAGCCAGTGCAACTCGTACAGGTCCTCGGCCGTCCAGCTGTCGGGGACCATGTCCATCAGGGCGCGGTAGGCGTGGGCGGTGTCATAGCTGGCGGGGATCAGGCCCAGCCGGCTGGCGACGCGGTGGACGTGGGTGTCGACGACCAGGGCCCGCATGTTCAGCGGGCTGAAGTTCAGCACGGAGGCGGCGACCTTCACCCCGACGCCGGGCAGGCCCTGCAGCCACCAGCGGGCGCTGTCCAGCTCCAGTTCGGCCAGATGGTCCAGCGACAGCTTCCAGCCGCTGCGCACCTGGATCAGGCGCAGGGCGTGGGGCAGGTGGCGGGCCTTGTCCTCGGGATAGGTCACCTCGGCGATCAGCGCCTGGACCTCGGCGTCGGGCGTCTCGGCCAGCTCTTCCCAGGTGGCGAAGCGCTCCTTCAGGCGGTGGTAGACGGCCCACGAGGTCGCGTCCTTGGTCCGGCCGCTGATCGACGACTTGATCAGTTGCGACACCGGATCCAGCCGCTTGGTCGGCCGCTGCGGCCCGAAGGTCTTGATCAGCCCGTCGCGCATGGCTTCGAGCGGCGAGGTCGACAGATCGAGGGACAGCTGCATGGCGATTCTCGTTCGGAACGTAACGAGAACATAGTGAATGCGGACCGACTTGTCGAGTTATCCCCAGCTTCTCCTCAGGGCCAGCGGCGGCGGCGGCCCCAAAGCACCGTGATCCGCCGGCGCAGCCGCGTCAGGGCCACGCGCATCGGCGTCGGGGCCGGCGCCGGAGCCGGAGCGGGGCGCTCCTCGGCGGGCAGTTCGATGTTGGCGAAGCGGGCGATCAGGTCGCGCAACTCCGGCTCCTGCACCGCCAGCGCCGCCTCGAGCGGCGACATCCATTGCAGCGTGCGCTGACCCTTCTCCGGCCAGGTCGCGTGCTCGCCAGTGACTTCCAACGCATAGACGTCGACCGTCACCGGTCGCGCGGCGCCGCTCTTGAGGCGCTTGAGATAGGGGTATTCGCCGATGGGCTTTTCCACGATGCGGCCGTCCAGGCCGGCTTCTTCGTAGGCTTCCTGCACGGCGGCCTGGTGATCGAGCTTGCCCTTCATCGGCCAGCCCTTGGGAATCACCCAGCGGCGGGTCTCTCGGGACGAGACCAGCAGGATCCGCAGGCCGGCGACGGAATCGGCGCGCCAGGGCAGGGCGGCGACCTGACGGCGCCGTGTTGCTGACTTGCGTCCCCCCTGCTTGCCGTCCGCCGAGTCGCTCACTTCATCCAGAATCCGAGATAGTAGAACGCCGCCGCGACCAGGCCGGCCGCGGGCAGGGTGACGATCCAGGCGGTCACGATGCTCTTGGCCACGCCCCAACGGACGGCCGAAACCCGGCGCGATGCGCCGACGCCGACAATAGCGCCCGTGATCGTGTGAGTCGTCGAGACCGGAACGCCGATATGCGTCGCCAGAAACAAAGTAATCGCTCCGCCGGTCTCCGCGCAGAAGCCCTGCATCGGAGTCAGGCGGGTGATCTTGCTGCCCATGGTGTGGACGATGCGCCAACCACCGAAGAGCGTGCCGAGCGCCATGGCGGTCTGGCACGACAGGACGACCCACAGCGGGATCGTGCCTGGGGCGTGGGTGGCGCCGTGCGCGAACAGCAGGGCGGCGATGATGCCCATGGTCTTTTGCGCGTCGTTGCCGCCGTGGCCCAGCGAGTACATGGCCGCCGACACGAACTGCAGCTTGCGGAAGATGCGGTCGGCGAAGAACGGCGAGCTCTTCAGGAACGTCCAAGAGACGATCAGCACCAGCAGCAGGGCCAGGATGAAGCCCATCAGCGGCGACACCACGATGCCGGCCGCGGTCTTGCCCAGGCC
>NZ_JBFTZS010000052.1:0-19678 GCF_056406675.1 Caulobacter sp. P1_B12_2
CAGGTCGTCGCCTCGCCGCGCGTAGCGGAAGCCGTCGGCGACCGACGCCGGCAGGTCGCGCCCGGCCAGTTCGGTCTCCAACGCCTCTGCGCTCAGGCAGACGCCCTGCGGCGTGGTGTGCCGCGCGCGCGCCGCCTTGAACCGCACGTACTGCAGCGACGACCAGGCGCGTTCGGCGGCCGGGTCGTCGGTCGCCAGCAGGTGCAGATAGGCGACGACGGTCAGCTGGGGTCCGCTGGCGGCCCACGACGGACAGGCCTGGCTCGGCGTGGCCTGGCGCCAGAAGTCCGGGAAATAGTCGTCGCCCAGGTCCTCGCGCGAGATGCTGGCGCCCAGTTCGGCCCATTCGGGCGTCGAGGCGAAGTGGTAGAAGTCGTAGTGGGCGACGTGGTTGATCCACCCCGCTTCGTTCAGCAGCTTGGCGTTGGTGTAGGCGTTGTTGGCCACGTTGCCGACGTGCAGGACCTTGCGCGGTCCGTCGGGACGGTCCGCCGGAGCGCGAGGCGCGGGGTCGGCCGCGATCTCGACCGGTCCTGGCCGCCGCGCCCCGGAAAGCCTGGCCTTGATCCAAGTCGCGAGCGACATCGGCGGGCTACAGCTTGCCGCCGAACAGGCCGTACTGCTCGCACCAGCTGTCGAAGCTCAGCAGGCACCAGATCAGGCCGACCCAGTTGGCCTTGTCCTCGAAGTGCTCGTCGAGGCGGGCGCGGACCCAGGCGGGCTGGAACACGCCGCGGGCGGCGATCCGCCGCTCCGAGAGCCGCTCTTCCAGCAGGGGACGCAGCACGCCGCGGTACCACGAGGCGTCGGGCGGGCCGAAGCCCATCTTGGGCTTGGTGTAGACCGACTCGGGCACCAGCGGCTTGACGGCCTCGCGGAACAGGATCTTGCCGGTCTCGCCGTCGCACAGCTCGCCCCAAGAGGTCTGCAGCAGGCGGTCGACCAGCACGTTGTCCAGCAGCGGCACGCGGGTTTCCAGCGAGTGGGTCATCGAGAGCTTGTCCTCGAGCACCAGCAGACCGTGCAGATAGGTCTTGGCGTCGACATACATCAGGGTGTCCCAGGTGTCGTTGCTGGGCGCGCTCTCGATCGCGGCGTTGATGGTCTCCAGGGGGTCGAAGCCGTCGATCTGGGCCAGGAACGCCGGCGTGAAGGCCGAGGGCAGCACGTCCTTGGCGATCGGGGTGTTCAGCATCACCCGGTACAGGTTGAACGGGTCGCTCTCGTCGGGGGCGTAGGGCGAACGCTTGAAGCCCGGCGCGGCCTCCCAGGCCTCGCCCGGGGCGGGACGCGTGGCGTGCGGCACCAGCCAGTAGCGCCCGACATAGCCGCCGGTCACCTCGTCGCCGCCCATGCCGGACAGCACGACCTTGGCGTCCTGCGCCACGCGCGAGGCGATCATGTAGTTCACATAGGCCATGCCCATGCGCGGGTATTCCAGCGCGTGGATGGTGGCGTCCAGCGTCTTGACCAGGGTGTCCTGCGACAGCTCCAGCTCGACGCGGTCGATGCCCAGGAAATCGGCCGCGGCGCGCGAGAACTCGCGTTCGTCGCAGAAGGCGTCCACCCCGACATTGTCCAGGTCGAAGATGCACGAATAGGCGCGCACCCGGGGGTCGCGATGGTAGGCCGCCACGGTCACCGAGGTCGAGTCGATGCCGCCCGACAGATAGGCCATCACCGGCACGTCGGCGGCGATCTGGCGATCGACCGTGTCGAGCAACAGCTCGCGGAAGTCGGCCGAAGCCGTCTCCATGTCGCGGCTTTCCTTGCGCTCGAAGACGAAGTCCCAGTACTTGCGCTCCTCGACGCCGTCGGCGTCGACCCGCATCCAGGTGCCTGGCAGCAGCATGCGCACGCCCGTGAACGGGGTGCGGCCGTGCCATTGGTTCATCAGGCTGAAATACTCGATGATCGCTCGGGGCGAAGACGCGATCGGCAGCAGGCCGCTGGCGTGGATCGGTCGGACCTCGGATCCGAACAGGATCGCGCCGTCGGCGCGCTCGTGCAGATAGAGCGGCTTCACGCCGTGGCGGTCGCGGGCCATGAAGGCCGAGCGCTTCTTGCGGTCGATGATGCAGAACGCGAACATGCCGTTCAGGCGTTCGGGCAGGCTTTCGCCCCACTCGGCCCAGCCGTGGACCAGGACCTCGGTGTCGGAGTGGTCGGTGACGAACTTGTGGCCCCGGGCCTCCAGTTCGGCGCGCAAGGCGACGTGGTTGTAGATTTCACCGTTGAACACCACCCACACCGAGCCGTCGGCGTTGGACATCGGCTGGTCGCCGGTCTCGATGTCGACGATGGCCAGGCGTCGGAACGCCAGGGCGAAGTCGGCGTCCGACCAGTAGCCCTCGCCGTCGGGGCCCCGGTGGACGATCGAGTCGGCCATCAGCCTCAGACGCGAAGGCGCGTCAGGCTGCCGGCCGAAATGGAGGATCCCAGCGATACCGCACATGAAGCTTAGTCCTTGAGAATGTTTGCTCTTCAGCGTTCGCCGAGGCGGGAAAGCCGCAGGGTGGAGGCGGGATCGACATAGGCTTCGAGCATCAGTTCCGCGATCAGGCGGGGATTGTGCCAGCGCAGCACGAACTCACGCGATCGTTGGGCGATCTTGGCCCATTCGTCGCGTCGCGACAGCACGACACGGAGGTCCTCGACCAGGTGGTCGGGGCGAATCCGCAGGATCGGCAGATCGTCCAGCATGGCCTTGGGCACGAAGCCCAGGTCCTCTTCGCGCAGGTAGCAGGCCACGGGCTTGCCCATGGCCATCAGCTCCACCGAGAAGCCGCCGTACCAGCCGGCCAGCACCTGGTCGATGACCAGGTCGGCGTCGCCGTACAGCTTCATCGCCTCGGCATGCGGCAGGCCCGTGACCTGGCGGTAGTCGAAGTCGAACTCGCGGCTCAGGGTCTCCAGCGCGGCCTCGATCAGGGCCGTGCCCTTGATCTTGGGATCGCTGGGCGCGTGCAGGATCAGCGGTCGGCCGCCGCTGCGCGGCGGGATCGGCTTGAAGGCCTCCACGTCGAGATTGGCGTAGGGCAGGAAGACCGCGTTGGGCGCGTAGTGGCAGAGCTCGGGGTTGAGGGCGAACACCCGGTCGCAGAGCGGCAGGATGTCGTCGATCATCGCCTTGCGGCTGTAGTCGATGCTGGTGACGCAGGTCTCGAAGCTGCCGCAGCCGCCCGTCCGGCACATGGTGTGTTCGTTGCGGGCGTCGGACTCGGCGCCCAGGCGGGCGTCGCAGCCCTGAAGGGTCATGAACACCTTCTTGCCCAGCGCCTTGGCCAGGCGCAGGTCGGCGAACGGCGCGGTGTTCAGCGGGCCCAGATCCTCCCATTGCATCAGGCTGCGGCCGAAATAGTAGTGCAGCACGTCATAGTCGAACGGCGCGGTCATGCCGAACGCCGCGCGCTCGCGAACCTCGTTCATGTCCTGGGTGGCCCAGGCCGACAGGACGCGGTCGGCCGGCAGGTTGAGCCAGGTGTTGTAGTTGATCACCAGGTCGCTGGCCGCGCCGAGGCGGCGTTCGGCCCGCGACAGGGTCCAGGGCTGGTTGCCGACGTTGTTGGGCGCGTGCAGCACGCGGATGCCGTCGCCGCGCGGGGCGTCGCCGGGCTGGCTGCTCGGCGCGGGACCCGCCGGGATGGGATCGGGCGTGCGGCCGGTGGCGTCCTCGACGCGCAGTTCGGCCAGCTGGGTGGTGGCGTTGGTCGAGTAGCCGTTCGCGTCAGAACCGGAGTGGTTCAGATAGATCACCGGCCGGATGTGGGCGGCCGCCGCGAAGGCGGGGTCGCGCTCGGTGAGGCTGGCCGGGTTGAAGACCGTCGAGACCTCGATCCAGCCGTCATCGACCCCGTAGGCCTTCGTCGCCCCGCCGGGGAAGGTTTCGCCGAGGAAGGTTCCGGCCGCGTCCCAGGCGCGCACGCCCAGGAAGTAGTGCGGCGACTGGTCGTCGGTGCTGGGCTGGACGCAGCGCAGCTTGGCCGACAGCTGATAGGCGCGCGGCGGGGTCAGGGGGATCGAGCCCATCGACATGATGGTGATCAGGTGCCGGAACTGGCCGACCTTGCCGATCCCTGGCGAGCCCTGGATCGAGCCGGTGAAGCCGGGATTGACCGTCGCGCCGATGGCCGGCTGACCCACGGTCCAGTTGATCGCGCCGTCCGAAAAGTCGGAGGGCAGCAGGACCTTGCCGGGCTCGATGCCCAGGCGGTCGTACTCGTCCTGTCGCAGGCCGCGATAGATGTCGACCAGCTTGGCCCATTCGTCCTCGACGTCGAGGTCGTGCAGGGCGCCGGGAACGCGGTCCGTGAGCTTGGCGAGCAGCTCGCGGTCCTCGTACAGCTTCTGCATCTGCGCCCCGATCGACTTGGGGTCGTTCGGATCGAAGGTCAGGCCCACGCCCATGTTCGCGATGCCGCGCGCCTCGGGATAGTCGGCCACCAGGACCGGCAGGCCCGCCGCGAGGTATTCGAAGATCTTGTTGGGCAGGGCGAAGTAGAAGTTCTTGCTCAGCTTCGGCAGCGTCCAGATGCCGACGTTGGCGCCGCGGGCGGCCGCCACGACGTCGCCCGACGGCACCGGATTGATCAGGATCAGGCGGTCGGCGGCGCCGGCCATCTCGGCGATCTTGCGATAGTGGTCGCCGAACCAGTCCAGGGACGGTCCGCGGATCACCAGGGTGACGTTGGGCGCGTAGGCCAGGGCTCGGATCACCGGCTCCAGCAGGCGCGTCTTGCCGGTGCCGCCCTGGTACAGCACCAGGAAGCGGCTCAGCTCGACGCCGATCTGCTTGTGCAGGTCCGGATATTCCTTGCTGGGCTCGGCGTCGAGCCGCGGGACGTTACGGACCAGCTTGATCTTGGACCGCGGCACGCCGGCCGCCTTGGCCATCTCGTCGGCGATCGAGCCGCAGACGGTGATCACGGTGTCGGCGCGCCGCGTCGCGATCCATTCGGCCAGACGGAAGACGGTCTTCTCGAACAGCGGATACGGCGTCCAGCGGTCGGCCTTGACGTTCCAGCGGACATTTTCCGAGTGCCACTCGTGATAGTCCACCACGCACAGTGCGCGGGAATCGTGCGCCGCGCGCATCGCGACCAGGGCCGCGTTCAGGTCATGGCCGTGGAACGCGAACGGCCGGTACTTGCGGGCGGCGGTCAGCATTTCCGCGCCATAGATGTAGGGCGCGGTCATGATGTAGTTGCCGGCGGTGGCCGGCTGCAGGTCGAACGTGATGTTCGGACCCCAATCGAGCGGCTCCACCGAATGCGGCGGGTGCGACACGTCCGGCGCGATGACCACCACCTCGAAGCCGTCGGCGGCCAGCTTGCGGGCGCCCCGCTCCACGCGCGGATCGATGCGCAGCTGCGAGACCACCACCATGACGATCTGCTGCATGTTGCGCGACGGATCGGGCGCGCGCTTGGACCGGCCGTCGGCGATCGGCACATAGGCGCGGATCAGCGGTCCCCATTGTCGGGCGAGGCTGAAGCGGGAGGCGAGGCGACGGATCAACGGATTCATTGAGGAATGGCTTCTTTTGGATCTGTAGCCGGCGCGGCGCCCAGGAAGCGCTCGTACGCCTGAAGCTGTAGAGAAACGATGCGTTCAGCGGAATGGTGCGCCTGCATCCAGGCCGTGATGGTCGCGACCTTTCCCGACCGATCGTCGGGATCTTCGATGACCGCCTGCATGGCGTCGGCGATCTGTTCGGCGGTGCGGATGTCGTCCACCGGCGGGGCCTCGCCGAAGAACTGCCGCAGCACGTCACGGTCCATGGCGGCGATCAGCCGGCGTCCCAGGATCATGGTCTCGAAGGTGATCGCGCCGAAGGCGGGGATGATGAACTGGTCGACGACGGCGTGGGCGCGCAGGAACTCACCGATCAGCTCGCGCTTCTTCATCACGGGCGCCCACTCGACCATGTGCTCGACGCCGAGCTCGGCGGCCAGCCGCTTGCTGTGGTCGAGATCCTGGCCCCAGGCGACGGCGCGGAGCGTGCAGGTCAGTCCGCGATCGCGCAGCAGCGCCAGGGCGCGGAAGACTCGGTCATTGCCCTTGGCCATGCTCATGTCGCCGCCTTCCCGCCAGTGCTGGCGGGTCGGGGTGAAGAACACGACCCGATCCCGGGGCGGGCGGTGGCTGTTTCGCCGCTGGGCGGCGAAGGCGGTCAGGGCGTCGCTGTCCACCGCGTGGGGGAGGCGGACCAGGCGATCCGGCTCGACGCCGAACTTCAGGGCCGCGTCGACGCAGTCGGTGTTGGTGACGAACACGCTTTCGGCGTGTCTGTAGGACGCCAGGCAAAGGCGGCCCTGGGGGTCCTCGTCCCACGGGATGCTTCTCAGCGTGCCGTGCTCGTAGGCGAAATAGGGCACATCCATCGCGAACGGCATGGCCGGGGCCGTCGCATAGCCCTGGATGATGTCGTAGCGCGACAGCAGCCGCGGCAGATAGGGATGCCACCACCAGATATAGGTGAAATCCAGGTCGTGTTCGTCGAGACGGCGGCCGGTTTCGCCCAGGACGCTGTTCGCGCGCTGGGTGGTCTTGGCGCGCAGCTTGGCGGTTCGCTTGAAGTTGAACAGGTAGGCGCGGTTGCTGTCGGCGCGAAGGGTGTAGGCGCGCAGGCGGGCGCGGAATAGCCGCATGCGCGCTTCCAGGCCCTTGGGCAGAGGCAAGGGCTTGGCGAACAGCCACCACCAGACCTGACGGCCCACCAGCACCAGCGGCGGGGCGTTGGGCGTGCCGCAGTGTTTCGCGATCCAGGCGCGGGCGCGGTCGGCGCGCGCGTCTCGCCGCGTCCGCAGCCAGGACTCGGCGCGCAACAGGAGCCACGCCGCGTCCCAGCGCCGTTCCGGATGCGCGCGGTGGGCCAGCAGGGCGCGGATGCAGGCGTCCAGGCCGCCCTGGGCGAACCACCGGGGCCGCTTGAAGCCGTTGCGCATCCGCACCGCGCCCCAGTCCGGATCGTTGGGGTCGCCGACGTCGCCCTGGAACTCGCCGTCCTCCCATTCGGGACAGCCCATGATGTGGAAATAGTCGTTGCAGAGCACGTCGGCCTCGATCCCGCGCGCGCGCTGAATCTTGGCGTTGAAATAGGCGTTGTTGGCGATGTTGCCGATGTGCAGCACGCGCAGCGGGCGGCCCTTGCGCCGCGCGAAGTCAGCCGTCCATTCGGCGCTCGACCGGGTCAGCCCGCCGCGCACGGTGGCGGGTCCTTCTGGTGATGATCTATTGCCAGACACTCAAAGCCCCCGATCCGGAATACGCCGACCCTTAGGACTTAGGCGCTTACGCGCGGCGGCTGTGCTCGCTCCGACTCCCGGGCCGCCACGATAGCGGCGTAGGATTGGGCCTGCAAAGCCACTATCTGCTCGGAAGAGTGATATTTGCGCATCCACTCTCGCGCCTTGGCCCCGGTTTCCAGAGCGCCTTGCGGGTTGCGGATCACCTCCCGCATCGTGGCGGCGATCTGCTCGGCGGTGCGAACGTCGGGGACGGGCGGCGGCTCGACGAAGAAAGCCGTGAAGGTGGGCTTGTCGATCGACGCGATCAGCAGGCGCCCGAGCAGCATGGTCTCGAAACCCACCGCGCCCATGGCCGGAAGCAGGAACTGGTCGAGGATCGCGTGGGAGCGCATGTACTCCTCCCACAGCTGCCTCTTCTTCATCACCGGCATCCACTCGACCTGGTCGGTGAGGCCCAGTTCGGCGATCAGGTCCTTGCTGGCCTGGACGTCCTTGCCCCAGTCGACGACCCGCAGCCGGCAGGTCAGGCCTTCCGACTTCAGAATGCTCAGGGCACGGAATATGCGGTCGTTGGCCTTGATGTTGTTGCCCACCCAATGGTGGCGGGCCGGGGCGAAGAACGCCACGACGTCGGACGGCGGCTTGGCGCGGGGGTGGGCCCGGGCGAAGTCCTCGATCTTGTCGCTGTCGAAGGCGTGGGGCAGCGGCACGACCCGGTCGGGGTCGACGCCCATCCGCACCGCGGAGTCCAGGTTGTCGGTGTTGGTGACCAGCACCGCGTCGGCGCCGCGATAAGAGGCCATGCAGAGGCGGCCCTGGCCGTCGTCGTCAAACGGGATCGAACGGATCGTGCCGTGCTCGTACGCGACGTACGGCATTTCCATCGCCAGGGGCATCGCGCCGTAGGTCGCGTAGCACTGGACGATGTCGTACTGGCGGAACAGCTTCGGCAGGTAGGGGTGCCACCACCAGATATAGACGTGGTCCAGGTCGGTTGGTTGTATCTGACGACCGGTCTCGGCCAGGATCGTGTTGGCGTGCGCCTCGATCCGCGCCCGCGCCTTGCGGTTGTTCTTCAGGTGCAGCGGAGCCTCGACATTGGCGTCACCGCGCAGGCCGTACAGCGCGATCCGCCGCTGCAGGCGGCGCATGCGGGGCGTCGACCGCTTGGGGTCCTTGGCCATCCAGTCGGCCAGGGCCTTGGCGCCGGTCTGGGCCAGCAGCATGGTCGGCTGACCGTTGCCCAGGCCGGCGGGACGGCCGCAGATCTTCAGGATGAGCCCGCGGACCACCTGGGCCGGATAGCTCTGGCGGCTCAGCACCCAGCGCTCGAACTCCAGGCCGTACCAGGTGGCGCGGCGGGCCCACTGGCTCTTGCCGCGACCGGCCATCAGCATGCGAATGCAAAGATCGAGCGAGCCTTGGGCGAACCAGCGAGGGCGCTTGTACGGCTTGGTGAAGCGCACGCCCCACCAGTCGGGCATCATGTCGTCGCCGTGGACGCCCTCGAACTCGGCGTCCTCCCACTCGGGGCAGCCCATGATGTGATAGTAGCCGAACGACAGGACATCGGCCTCGATTCCACGCGCGCGCTGGATCTTGGCGTTCATGTAGGCGTTGTTGGCGATGTTGCCGATGTGTAGAACCCGCAACGGGCGCCCATTTTTCTGGCGAAAATCGGCGATCCACTGCTTGGAATCGAAAGATTCGCGCAAACGTCCGGCTTCAAACAAATCGATCTCGTCGCGCGCATTGACCGCGCCGGAGCTTTTGTTGAGCATTATTGATCCATGAGTTTGCCGCGCGCGCGTTTGTTACAATGAATGCGGATCGCAGTAAACATCACCGGGCGGGCGCGCGCGCGCCGATTCCGTCAAGCTTCCAGGCTTCGTTCGAGGCGGCGGGCGACGGCTCCCGTCCACCCTCCGGTGGCCAGATAGAGCCGGCCGATCCGTCGGCTGACGGCTTCCAGATCGTAGTGCTCCGACACCCAGGCCCGGCTCGCCCGACCGACCGCGGCCAGGTCGATCTCGTCGTTCGCGCAAGCCTCCAGCACCCGCTCGATGTCGGCCGGTCCGGCTGACAGGATCGGGCAGTCGGGGCCGGCCAGCCAGTCTGGCCGCCGCAGGAAACACAGCACCGGCTTTCCGGCGGCCATGGCCTCCAGCGCGGCATAGCCGTAGGCGCCGATGATGAACTGGTCCGCCACCAGGTCGGCGTCGTGCTGGGCGGCGATGACCTCGGCGTTGCTGACGCCCGACAGCTCGCGATAGTCGATCTCCACGCCCCGCGCCTTCAGGGCGGCCACCGCGGCGCGCAGCATGGCCGTGCCTTTGAAATGCGGATGGTTCGGCGCGTGGAACACCTTCAGCGGACCCTCGCGCCGGGTCGGCGGGGCGAGGGCCATCCTGGCCACATCGACGGGCCAGTAGTGGATCGGCCAGGCCTCGGGGTCGTAGAGCCCCATCTCCGCGGTGGTCATGCGGGCCGTCGCCAGGGCGTTGCGCCGGCTCATGCGGGCCTGGCTGGGGGTCTCGTCGCATACGCAGAAGCGGCCCGGCGCCGGGCAGAACGAGCAGCAGTTGGGTTCGCCCAGGGCGGTGGTGGTCCTGCGGGTCCGAACATCGGCGCCGTAGGCGGCCAGATAGACCCGCTTGCCCGCCCGGCGCAGCAGGCGCAGCTCGTCGAGCCGCACGCCGCGGTGCAGGGGCGCGGCCAGCAGGCCCTGGTCGTGGAAATAGTGGAAGGCGTCGTAGTTGAGCAGGGCCCAGTAGAGGACGGCGCGCCGGAAGGCCGGATGCAAGGCCCGGGCCCGCCTGTGGAACCGGGCCTCCCAGAGCGACAGATCCAGATCGAACGCGGAGGTCACGCGATAGGTCTGGAAGACCAGGCTGCGCGAGCGCCAGCCCAGACGTTCGACGCACCGGGCGAGGATCGGCGTGACCAGGATCGGGGTCGAGGCCCACAGCGCCGCGGGCCGACCGCGCCACAGCCGCCAGGCGGCGACCGGCCGCGACAGGGCGACCACCACGGCGTCGGCGACGATCACCGTCAGCCAACCGGCGGCCTGGATCGCCTTGKACGTCAGGATCGCCAGGATCGTCGCGAACCGCACGGTCTCGATCAGGACCGCGCCGGCCGCGAATTTCAGGCGAAGGCTCATGACCGCGGCGGCGCGGCGGCCTTGCGCCGGGGCGGCTTGGTCGCCGCCCAGGGCGCGGGGAAGCTGGCCGTCGTCCAGGGCGAGAACCGGGCCGCCTTGTTGGTCGCGCCGAAACGCGCGCCCACGGGGATCAGACTGTTCGCGCCGATCGCGTAGCGGACCCGCACGTGGATCTGGTCGCTCGGCGGCTTCAGGTCGTCGGCCGCCCAATCCTGGCCGGGCTCCAAGTGGTCGAGGGCGGCGGCGTAGGCGGCTTCGCGCGAGCCCAGGCGAGGGGCGTTGACCGGGAGCAGGCGATCGAAGGTGTCGAAATAGATCCGGTAGCGGAAGAGCTTGGACAGGTCGTATTGCTCGAAGCCGACCTTGGCGGCGACGTCCTGGGGCAGCACCAGATACGGCAGCACCTGCGGGGCCCGCGCCTCGGCGATGTCCTTGGCCGAGACATGGGGCGTGTAGTAGCCGAGATAGGGGTCGAAATAGCTCCAGTCGCCGGACTCTTCCTGGACCTCCAGCGCCGTATGCCCGGCCCCGGCCCAGACGGAGCGAAGTTTCGGATTGAAGCCCGCGACCTTGCGCGTGCGCACCCCGTTCAGCTCCAGGAAGATCGCGGCGACCGTGCCGACATGGCCGCARCCGCCCATGCCGGACATGAAGATCTCGGCCCCGTTCCGGACCCGCGTGTCGAGCCCCCAGCCATAGACGTGGCGCACATAGTTGAAGATCTCCCGGCGGAGCGCCTCCCGGGGCAGGCCGGCGCCCAGAGCCTGGGCCTGCCGCTGCATCTCGTTCCAGTCCAGGGCGGCGCGGCCGGTCGGCAGGCGCATGGCGCTCAGCCGGAAAGGCGCGCGCACCATGGGCAGGTCGTTGGAGCCGAACGGGTCCAGGGTGACCAGGGGCGTCAGGGTCAGGCCCTGGTTGATCGAACGATTCGGCCGATCCTCGGCCAGCGCCTCGCCCGCCAGCTCGTTCGCGCGGAGCACCCCTTCCCGCGCCGCCAGGATCGGCGAGCGCCAGGTGTTGGGCGAGGTGAAGGTCGGCGTCGTGTCGAACTCGAACCAGTAGGTGCGGCGCTGGTCCGACGCCTTGGGCGGTTCGGCCCAGAAGACCGGGTTCTCGGGATCCTCGTTGGACTGGCGCAGCAGCAGCGGCGGCAGGGTCTCGTCAACCGTCACCGGCGCGCCGTCCAGGTCGACATAGCGCGGGGCGGGAGGGTCGAGGCGCGCGATCTCCAGCGTCTCGGCCGGCGCGTGGCGATGGACGATCGGCGGCGAGACTTCGAGAATCGCGGGCGTGACGTCGCGCTCGTCCGGGGTCAGCAGGGACAGCTCGGCTTCGTTCAGCAGATCCAGCGGCGCGGGCAGTCTGGCGAGCTGGGCGTTCACCTCCCGCAGGGCGGTCATCAGGTCGGTCAGGGCGTCGGGCTCGACCGGCTCTCCGCGACGGCTGTTGTGGACGAGCCGCCGCAGCACGTTGGTGTGGGTCGAGATCTGATGGACCACCTCGGTCTCGGTGGCGCCGATCGAGGCCTTGATCAGGTCGACCCCGCTTTCAGCCTTGCCGTCCAGCTGGGAGGTGATCGTCGTCAGCATGCCGCCCAGTTCCTGGCGCAGCACGTTGGTGTGGGCCGAGATCTGGTGGACGACCTCGGTCTCGGTGGCGCCGATCGCGGCCTTGGCCTGGTCGATGCGCGCATCGAGCTTGCCGTCTTCCAGTTGGGCGACGACGGAGGCCAGCAGACCGCCCAGCTCCTGGCGCAGCACATCGGTGTGGGCCGCGATCTGGCTGATCACGCGGGCTTCGCCGCCGACGACCACGGCCTTGGCCTCGTCCAGGCCGACATTCAGGTCCTGGCGCAGCACGTCGGTATGGGCCGAGATCTGGCTGACCACGCCGGCTTCGCTGGCGGCGATCGCGGCCTTGGTCTCGTCGATCCGGGCGTTGAGCTCCTGGCGCAGGGCGTCGGTATGGGCCGCGATCTGGCTGATCACCTCGGCCTTGTCGGCCTGGATCAGGGCGAGCAGGGCGAGGTGTCGTTCCTCGCGGACCGCCTCGATGCCGGCCAATCTCTGGTCCAGCGCGCGCCAGAGGTCCTCGAAACGATCCAGGACGGCCGTCAGCTGACGGCTCGTGCCGCCCACCAGGCTAGGGACCGGTCGCGTCCAGTTGGGGGATTCGGACTCGGACGTCACCACTATGCTCCACGGCGCACTGAACTCTGTACGTCCATTAGTTGCGGATTCGGTCGTCGATGCACAAGCGGAACCGCAGCGACTCGCGGCTCAAATCCCGTGTTGTCCAAAAGCGGATCGCTGTAAAGCTACAGAGGCTTGGTAACAAGCACTGAAAGGCCGTTAGGATTGGCGTCGTAAATATTAAAATCCTTCACACCAAGGTCAGTCAACCAGACGGTAACCTCTTCCTCAGTGTGCTGCCAGGCATGATGGGGATGATACCAATCATAGTTGATCATGTTGTTGGTTTCGAAATCGAACGCGTCGTTCCAGAAACACTTCATGAAGCCGTAGTAGACAAAGCGCTGCACATTGTGCTCGCCAGCCGGAAGGCCCAAAGACGGGATCGCATTCTCAAGATTGATCTTGGTGTCGATCTTGGACAACTCGCGGCCTAGCTCAGTGATGGCGTGGCACGCCTCGTAACATTCTTCGGGCGTGAGCTTGGTGAAAGACTCGCGAATATGCTGATCAACGAAGTACCGCGCCGGGCCCATGCGCTTGTAGATATAGAAGAAGAACTTACCGCCCGGCTTGACCTTCTTGTAGAGCGCCTCGACGGCGCCGCGCGTCGACGGCGTGTGATGCAGGACGCCGTCGGCGATGACGAAGTCGAAACTGTCGTCCGCGAACGGCGCGTGAAACAGGTCGGCGCGGACCATCGACAGGTTGGGAAGATCGCGCAGATTCTGGTGCGAGGTGACGGCCGCGTCTGAGATGTCGAGGCCGAACACCTCGCCGCGCGCGTGCTTGCTGATGAAGTTCAGGTTGAAACCCGAGCCGGTGCCGCATTCCAGCACCCGCTCGAACTGGCCGTAGAACCTGGCCAGGTCCTCCACGCCGTCCAGGCCCAGCTTCTTGACGAACCACTGGGCATGGAAGTCCCAGTGCTGGTCCGCCCAGCCGTAGGTCGTGAACCGCCGCCACTTGTCGGAGAAGGTGGTGTTGGTCTCGGCCTGGCCGGTCGTGTCGGCCGGCGGCGGCGCGTAGGCCAGGCCGTGGGCCGTGGCGAATTCGGTCAGGTCGGGCTGCAGCGCCTCGCTGCGGAAGATCGGCAGGCCGTCGATGATTGGGTGCCAGGCGCCGTCCGGTTCGCGCAGGACGCCTTCGATGACCCTGTCGCCGTCGGACTTGAAGACGTCGAGGTTCAGGGCGGCTCCATTGCCCGGGGCGACAAGTTCCTGGGCGATAGCGCGGCGCAAAGGGCAACTCCTTGTGGTGCTAGGGCTGGCTAAGGCCTGCCCCCGGCGAGGTCAAGTCGGGGCTTTTCCCAGGACCGCCGAGGCCAGGGCCAGGGACGCCGTGAGGCCTGGGGATTCGACACCGAAAAGGTGGATCTGACCCTCCAGCCCGTGATCCGAGGGCCCGACGATCTGGAAATCGGCGTCCGGGCCCCCGGGGCCGACCAGTTTGGGGCGAATCCCGGAATAGGCGGGGGTCAGGGCGTCGTCCGGCAGGCCGGGCCAATAGCGGCGGACCGCGTCGTAGAACACGTCGGCGCGGCGCGGATCCACGTCGTAGTCCTCGGTCTCGACCCACTCCACGTCAGGACCGAACCGGCATCGGCCGGCCAGGTCGAGGGTGGCGTGGACGCCCAGCCCGCCGGGCATCGGGATCGGATACACCAGGCGTGAAAAGGGCGAGCGGCAGGCCAGCTGGAAGTAGCTGCCCTTGGCCATGAAGCTGGACGGGATGAGCGCCTCGGGAAAGCCCTCGATCGCGCGGGCGACGGCGGGGGCCTTGAGGCCCGCGGCGTTGACCAGCAGGCGGGCCGACACCTGGGTCCGCTCGGCGCCGCCGACCTCGAGCCGGACGCCGCCCGGGATGACCCGTCCGCCCAGCAGCGGCGTGTTGAACGCCACCGCCGCGCCGTGGTCCTCGGCCTCGCCCTGGTAGGCCAGCATCAGCTGATGGCTGTCGATGATGCCGGTGCTGGGCGACCAGAGGGCCGCCACGCAGCGCAGTTCGGGCTCGACGGCCTTGACCTGCGGCCCGGTCATCCAGGTCAGGTCGTCGACGCCGTTGGCGCTCGCCCGCCCGACGATGCCCTCCAGCCGCTCGGCCTCGGCCTCGTCGGTGGCGACGATCAGCTTGCCGCAACGCTGGTGGGGAACGCCGCGCGAGGCGGCGTAGGCGTAAAGGGCTCCGCGCCCCTCGACGCAGAACCGGGCCTTCAGGGAGCCGGCCGGATAGTACAGACCGGCGTGGATGACCTCGCTGTTGCGCGAGCTGATCCCGGAGCCGATGTGATCAGCGGCTTCCAGGACCACGACGTCCCGGCCGRCCATCGCCAATTCGCGGGCGTTCGACTTCTTCCTTGTGCGTCCTGCGCCATTCGATCAGGCGCTTGATGCCTTCGATGACGTCGATGTCGGCGGTGAAGCCGATTTCAGCCGAGGCCAGCGTCGGATCGCCGATGCGGTTGCGCACCAGGGTCGCCTGGCTGCGTTCCTTGTAGTTGATCGGCTGGTTGCAGCCGGTCAACTGCAGGATGATCTCGGCCAGTTCCTTCAGCGAGGTGCGCTTGCCGGTGCCAACATTGTAGAACGAGCCGGTGGCGTCGGCGAGCATGCCGCAGACATTGGCCTTGGCGCAGTCCTCGACCGCGACGAAGTCGAACGCCTCGGAGCCGTCGCCCATGATCGTCGGGCCTTCGCCCTTATCGATCGCGTCCAGCATCTTCATGATCACGGCGATATAGGCGCCGCGATAGTCCTGGCGCGGGCCATAGACGTTCATGTAGCGCAGGCCGATGGCGTTCAGGCCGTAGCGATGCACGAAGGCGGTGAGCATGGCTTCGCCGGCGATCTTGGTCGCGCCGTAGAAGTTCTTGTTGTTGAACGGGTGGTCCTCGGTCATCGGCTCCTGCACGGCGTCGCCGTACACCGAGGCCGACGACGACCAGACCAGGCGTTCCACGTTCTGCTCGACGCAGGCTTCCAGCACGTTGAACGTGCCGCGCACGTTGACGTCGAACGCCGCGCGCGGGAACTCGTGGCACTGCAGCAGCCACAGGGCGGCGAAGTGGAACACCCCGTTGGCGCCCTTCAGCGCCGAGTTCAGGATGTCGGGCTGGGTGATGTCGCCGCCGATGTCGTAGATCTTGACGCGCGGATCACGCAGCGCTTGAGCAAGGTTCTCTTCGCGACCGCGCACGAAGTTGTCATAGATGACCAGTTCGCGCAGATCATGCTTCAGCAATTGGTCGATGGTGTGCGAGCCAATAAGGCCGGCGCCGCCGATGGCGACGATTTTCTTACCCGTGATATCCATCGACAATTCCATTATTTAATGTCGCGCGAAGGCGCAGGACCGCCCGTCCATAGCTAGTCGCTTCTGCGCAGGCAAGCCTCCGGCGGCTCAAAATCCGAAAGCGCCGAAGGCTTCCTCCAGATTAAGAAGCGACCAGACCATCAGCCGGTGGTTGACCCGTCCTTCGAAGTGATCGTCGAGCATCGGCCGGATCGCGGCGTAGTCGAGACAGTCGTAGATCTTGGCCTTGGGCGTGCCGATCAGGCGTCGCACATAGTCCATGCTTTCGCCCTTGAACCAGGAGGCGTCGGGCGCGGAGAAGCCCTGCTTGTCGCGGTCGACGATCTCGGCCGGCATCAGCGGCCGCATGGCGTTGCGATAGACCTTCTTGCCCTCGCTGGTGCGCGAGCCCCCCATGGCCGCCACGGCCTCGAACGAGTCGAAGCCGCCGACCTTGAAGTGGGCCGGCAGCGACTGGGCGAAGTCGACCAGGTCGTTGTCGAGGAAGGGCACCCGGACCTCCAGGCTGTGGGCCATCGAGGTCTTGTCCTCCATGGCCAGCAGGCCTTGCAGGAAGGTGCGGGCCTCGAACGTCCAGACCGTCTGCAGCGCCTCGTCCACGGTCATGCGCGCGGGCATGTCCGGCAGCTCGGCGGCCAGCAGGTCCTGGGGCGAGACGTCGCGCACGTCCGACCAGATCGGCGCGAACAGCTCGGCCGCCCGCTTGTCCGGCAGAATGCGCTGCCAGTAGCTGAACAGCTTCTGCTTGAGGACGGCGGGGTCGGAGTCGATGGTCTGGGCGTAGCGCCAGGGATAGCCGCCGAACAGCTCGTCGCCGCCGGTGCCGGCCAGCACCACCTTGTTGAACCGCGAGGCCAGGCGGGCGATCAGGAAGTTGGGATAGCTCTGACCGACGCGCGGCTCCTCGAGGTGGCGCACCAGGGCGGGCATGGCCCGCTCCATGTCGCCGGCCTTCAGCACCATTTCATACTGTTCGGTGCGGAAGCGGGCCGACATCATCTCGGCGTCGCGCCGCTCGTCGAAATAGACCTCCATGCCCGAAGCCGAGCTGAGGTCGAACCCGCAGGTGAAGGTGCGGATGTAGGGCTGCATCGAGGCGGCGACGGCGGTGATCGAGCCGGAGTCCAGGCCGCCGGAGAGATAGGCGCCGACATCGACGTCGGACACCAGCTGGCGGCCGACGGCTTGTTGGAACAGGCGGCGAAGCTCGGTGGCCGCATCGGCCTCGGTCAGGCCCTTTTCCTGGCCGTGGAAGGCGAAGGTCCAGTACTGGCGCGGCTCCTGGCGGCCCTTGCCGACATCGATCGCCATCGCGCTGCCCGGCGGCAGCAGGTGGACGCCCTTGAACAGGGTCCGGTCGCCGTAGAAGTTCTGGAAGGTCAGGTATTCGCGCAGCGCCGTCGGCGCCAGCTCGGCCTTGAAGGCCGGGTGGGCCATGAACGCCTTGACCTCGGACCCGAACATCAGGGTCGAGCCGACCTGGGCCCAGTACATCGGCTTCACGCCGAAGCGGTCGCGCGCCAGGGTCAGGCGGCGTTCCTGGTTGTCCCACAGGGCGAAGGCGAACATGCCGTTGATCTTGCCCAGGCAGTCCATGCCCCAGACGCGCAGGCCCTTGAGCAGGACCTCGGTGTCGGAAGAGGTGTGGAACTGCTCGCCCTGGGCCTGCAGCGCCGTGCGCAGTTCACGATAATTGTAGATCTCGCCGTTGAAGGTCAGCGTGTAGCGGCCGTCCTCGGTCTGCATCGGCTGGCGGCCGCCGTCGGAGAGGTCGATGATCGCCAGGCGCCGGTGGCCCAGGGCGACGGGGCCGTCCGTCCAGTGTCCGTCGCCATCCGGTCCCCGGTGCGCGATCGCGTCGGTCATTCTCTTCAGGACGACCACGGAGGCGGGACGATTGTCGATCTCGATGAAGCCCGCAATTCCGCACATACAGCCTGTTCCCTCAAGAATTCCGCGCACAAGCCTGCCCGGAACGCCACCAGGCGGTTCCGGTCAAGCTTATCTACAGCGGTCGCCTATCGTGAGACGGCGCGCTATAGAAGCGGCGATTAAATGGAGAGTCGGAGAAATGCACGTACTTCTGACAGGCGCAAGCGGCTTCATGGGCAAGCAGTGGCTCCGAAATCTTCCCGAAGGGGTCAGTGTGACGGTGCTCGGCCGTTCCAAGCCTGAAGAAGCGCCGGCGAGTGCGGGCTTCGTCGAGTGCAATCTTTCGGCTCCAGGCGAGCTGGCTCGGGTGATCGAGAGCGGGGCCTTGCCGGCCAAGATCGACGCCGTGGCCCACCTGGCCGTCTCGCGTCTTCACCGCACCTTCCCCGACACGGCGCTGGACCTTTTCGAGGTCAACGCGGCGGCCACCGCGCACCTGCTGGACTACGCGCGCCGGGCCGGCGCCAGCGCCTTCCTGTTCGGATCGACCGGCAGCGTCTATGACGGCGTCGTCGGGCGCGACCTGTCCGAAAGCGAAGTCCTGACGCCCCGGCGCTATTTCCCGGCTTCGAAGTACGCCGGCGAAATGCTGGCCATGTCGTATCGCGAGTTCTTCCCGGTCTCGATCCTGCGGTTCTTCACGCCGTACGGTCCGCACCAGACCGAGCGCCTGATCCCCGACATCATCGCCCGCGTCCGCGAGGGCCGCGAGGTCACCCTGCCCGAGCAGGGCGAGGGCATGGTGCTGAGCGCGACCTATGTCGACGACGCGGCCCGCATCGTGTCGCAGGCCCTGGCCGAGCGCTGGAACGAGGAGGTCAATGTCGCGGCCCCCGAGACCCTGTCGCTGCAGTCGGTCGCCCAGACGATCGGCCGTGTGGTCGGCCGCGAGCCGGTCTTCGAGCGCAAGGCCAGCGCCGGCGCCTTCCGGTTCATCCCGGACCTGAGCCGGTTGGGCGGTCTCACGGACCTGAACGCCTTCGTGCGGTTCGAGGACGGCGTCCGCCGGATCGTCGCCACTCTCTAAAGCCGCTAAACTAAAAAGGCCCCCGCCTCGGACGAGACGGGGGCCTTTCGTAGAGACGGTCGCGGTCGGCGGGTTAGGCCTTGACGATCTTGGTCGCGAACTCGACCTGCAGGTCCTTGGTCGCGTTGCGCGTGTCGACGATCACCGGGACCATCTCGCAGAGCAGGCGATAGTTGACCTTGTCGTGGTCGGTGGCGATCAGCGCGGCGTCGTAGGTCTGCAGATTGTCGCGCGTCCACGCCACCGACTGCATGCCCTTGATCTCCTGGTGTTCGTGGAGATCCGGAGCGGTCGGGAAGTAGGGGTCGTAATAGTCCACCTCGGCGCCGCGCTCACGCAGCAGCTTCAGCAGCTCCAGCGACGGGCTTTCGCGCAGGTCGTCGACATTCTTCTTGTAGGCCAGGCCCACCAGCAGGACGCGCGACTTGGCCACGGCCTTGCCGCTCTTGTCGTTCAGCGCCTCGGCCAGACGCGTCACGACGTGGCGCGGCATGTTCTGGTTGATGTCGCCCGCCAGCTCGATGAACCGGGTCGACATGCCGTAACCGCGCGCCTTCCAGGTCAGGTAATAGGGGTCGATCGGGATGCAGTGCCCGCCCAGGCCGGGGCCCGGGTAGAAGGGCATGAAACCGAACGGCTTGGTCGCCGCGCCGTTGATGACCTCCCAGACGTCGATGTTCATCTTGTCGAAGATCAGCTTCAGCTCGTTGACGAGGCCGATGTTCACCCAGCGGAAGACGTTCTCGGTGAGCTTGATCGCCTCGGCGGTGGCCAGGCTGGAGACCGGCACGACCTTGGGGAC
>NZ_JBFTZS010000053.1:0-14892 GCF_056406675.1 Caulobacter sp. P1_B12_2
GTACTGCTCGATCAACACGTCCGCCTTGGCCATCGCCTCTTCAGCGCTGAGGCCGGTCCACGGATTGGGTCCCAGATGGTCGCCGCCCAGAAGGATGCGTTCGCGCGGCAGACCGACCTTGGCGGCGATGGCGTGGACGAAGTCGCGGAACATCTCGGGCGTCATGCCGGTGTAGCCGCCGTCCTGATTGACCTGGTTGCACGTGGCCTCGACCAGCACGACGTCGACACCGGTCTTCAGCGCATGGACAAAGGTCGCTTCGATGACCAGCGGATGGGCCGAGCAGACCGAATATATGCCGCACGCCTTCCCGGACTTATGCCGGGCGACCAGATCGAGCATCGCCTTCATGGGGAACCCTTCGGTGAACAGGCGCCAATCTAACGCAGCCCCACCACAGCGCAACCAAAACAATGAAAACGAAACATATAAATTTCGTTTTGACCCACCCCTCGTCCGATTGGAAAAAAGGAGCGGTCGCTGCAGGCAACGACCGCTCGAGGGGGGATCAGGGGCGCGTCCTACGGCGAAAGGGCCAGGAGCGCCGAGGCTGTGACGGCCAGTGCCAGGCCGATCATCTTGAGTTCGCCGGGCACGACTCCGGCGATCAGCAGCGAAATCACCGCCGTCACCAGCGGGCCGCCGGCGTTGGTCAGCGGCGCGACCACGATGGCCTTGCCGTATCGGAAGGCATAGACCAGGGCCAAGGCGCCGATGGCGTTGAGCACCTGGATGCCGGCCGCCAGCCAAGGCCCGTCCCAGCCCCAGTTGATGGGCTTGGAAAAGTCGGTCATGGCCAGCGCCACCGGCGCCACCAACAGGCCGCTGATCATCATGTAGAAGAAGATGCTTTCGGCGCTCATGCGCGCGTTGGCCAGCTTCATGAAATAGGCCTGCACGCCCCAGCAGAGCATGATGATCAAGGCCAGCGGGAACCAGGTCGAGCCTTGCGCGAACGAAAAGCCCTGCGGCGAGAAGTCGAACAGGGGCAAGGCGATCAGCGCCAGCAAAACCCCCAGCGCCCCGATCTTCGTCGTGCGCTCCTTCAGCAGGACGAAGGACATGAAGATGGTGACGAGGGGCGACAGCGAGATGATCGGGAAGATCAGATAGGCCGGCCCCTTGGAGACGGCGTAGAACAGGATCATCTGGCCGCCGGCCCCGGTCAGTCCGATCAGAAGACCGTAGAAGATCGACTTCGGATCGCGATCCAGCTTCCACTTTTCCCGCTGCATGACGATCACCGCCGGCACGATCATGGTGACGGCCCAGACGCAATAGACGAGCGTTTCGGGAAAGCCGCGCTGGGCGGAGATGCTGGCGAACGCGCCCCACACGCCCCACAGGGCGACGGTCAGGAGCGCGAACAGCAGCCAGCGCCGGGGCGCGACAACGGGCTTGGCGGGCGCGACCACGGAAGCGTCGGTCATGCGCGGCCTTTCACAGGGAGGGCTTCAATCAGCAGGAACTTCTCGAACTTGGCGGGTATGCGGGCGGTCTTGGCGGTCACCGTGCCGAGGTCCTTGCTGTTGTAATAGTCGGTCAGGCGGTAGGCGCCCTCGCCCAGACCGCGCAGTTCGACCTGCCCGTCCCACTGCGGGGCGTAGAAGGCGTAGTAGAGCCGGCCGCCCTTCTCGATCGCGTGGGCTTCGGGCTTGTCGAAGCCGATGTCGTAGAGCTCGCCCCGGTACTGGCCCTTGGGCAGCATCTTGGCGTTGTAGAGGTCGGCCCACTTGCGCCACACCGCCTCGCGTTCGGGCGTCAGGCGAAAATTGGCGTCCTTGCCCCGGCCTTCGTTAGGCCAGGTGAACTTGGTCGAGATGACCGCGCCGATGCCGACGCTGGAGGCGAAGTCGTTACCGCCGTCGCTCAGTTCGACATGGTCGCCGGCATAGGGCGCGTCACGCCCCATCAACGCCTTCAGCGACTTGCCCTTCAGGCGCACCTGCCAGGACGACAACGGATCCGACGCCGGGACCTGGTTGGTGTAGGGCAGATTGTGGAAGGCGTAGGAGGTGCCGCAGGGGCAGAACTCGACGACGGCGTTCGGATTGACCTCGCGCGCGGTGTCGTAGACCAGCTTCCAGAAGTCCTGGAGCTTCTCGACCGACTCTTCCGGGCGCGCGTGGTTGTGGGCCGGATTGTAGCAGGGGGCGACGCCGTTCATGTGCTGGCCGTCCAGCTTCAGGCCCTCATAGCCCCACTCGCCGATGATCTTCCGCACCAGTTTCTGGGTGTAGTCCCGCGTCGGCTGATAGGCCGGGCAGAGATAGAAGGCGTTCCACCAGGTGACGTTCTGCACCGCGCCGTCGGCGTCCAGCAGCAGCATGTCGGTGTGATCGTGCAGCAGGTCCGAGCCCGGATCGACGGCCAGGGGCGCCAGCCACAGCTTGGGCTTGAGGCCCGCCGCGCGGATCGCCTTCACGAAGGCGACCATGTCCGCCTCGGTGCGGAACTTGCGCGGGTCCAGCGCCCAGTCGCCCTCGTTGGTCTGCCAGCCGTCGTCGAGCACGGCCCATTTGAAGCCGAGATCCTTGACCTTGCTGTAGGTGCCTTCGATCTCGGCGACATTGAAGTCGCGCTCATAGCCCCAGGCGCACCAGATGGCCTCGTAGGATCCTTCCGGCGCCTTCGGAGCCGCCAGGCCGCGGTCGGCCATGACGCGGCGGTAGGCGTCGAGCGTGGCGTAGTAGTCGCGCTGGTGGACGGCCACGAAGGCGTCGAGCGAGACCAGGGTGTCGCCGGTCTTCAGCGTCACCGCCCTCGCCTCCTCCAGCGCCACCGACGCGCCGGTCGAAGACGCGATGATCGGCAGGGAGACCAGTTTCGGCGTCAGTTCAATATGGCCCACGGCGATGCCGGCGTCCGGTCGCCAGACATCGGCGACCGGCGTGCCAGACCCGTAGTCGGAGGCGTTCATGCCCATGAAGTTGGCTTGCTCGAAGCCGTCCTTCACCGGCTGCACCCAATCGCGGCGGTCGGAATGGGTCGAGCCCGACCACGACCAGAAGCCCGCGCCCGACGACTTCAGCACATGAGCGCCGATCCGGTAGCGCTCGATGCTGAGCGACTGGTCGCCCGTATGCCGCCAGAAGACTTTCATCAACGGGAAGCCCGGATAGCGGTCGTAGAAGGTCAGGTTGACGGTCTTTTCCAACCCCTCGGCCGACACGCCGCGCACGGTGTGACGCACGCCCTTGCCGTGGGCGTCGCTGACGGGAGCTTGGCGGTGCTCGGCGAAGGTGAAGCGGTCGATCACCTTGCCGCCCTTGAGGACCACCGTTTCGGACGGCGCGAAGTCGGTCAGGGGCGTGGCTTGTCCGGCCAGGCTGGAGATCAACCGGCTGTTCAGGGCGGCGTCGAACTCGAGGGTCAGGGCCGAATCGCCCGCGCGCGCCACCGACACCGCAGCCCAGGCCCGGCTCGCGCCGAGCGCTCCGGCGCCCAGGACGGTCCCGCCGAAAAGGGCCAGCATGCCGCGCCTGTTGACAAGCAGTTTGGTGATCACTCGCAGCCCCTCCAACGCGTACAAAAATGATCTTGCATAGGTCATTTTTAAAAGGCAAACAAAAACACACACAACCGAAACAACAAGTTTCGCTTTCGTTGTTTTAGGGTGCGTTTCAGAAAAGACGGAGGCAGCCATGAGGCTCGACAGGCGTTTGCTACTGACCCTCGCGGCGCCTCTGGCGCTCTTGGCCTGCGCGCCGCCGTCGGCCCGCGCCGCGCCCGCGGCGACCTACAGCGTCGCCGACTTCCCCCGTGTGCGGAAGTTCGACGCCCACGTCCATATCAACGTCAAGGACCTGGCGTTCCTCGATCAGGCGGTGGCCGACAATTTCGAACTCCTGTCGATCAATGTCGACTATCCGGCCTTCCCCTCGATCGCCGTTCAGGCCGACGCCGCTCATCATTTCATCAAGCTCGATCCGAAGCGCTTCCACTACGCCGCGACCTTCCCGATGAAGGGCTTTGGGACTGACGGCTGGGCGCAGAAGACCAACGCCTACCTCGACTCCGAATTCCAGCAGGGCGCCCTGGCGGTCAAGGTCTGGAAGAACGTCGGCATGGTCGAGCGCGACGCCAAGGGCCAGCTCATCTTCATCGACGACAAGGGCTTCGATCCGGTCTTCGATCACCTGGCGGCGAAGAACATCCCGCTGATCGCGCACCAGGCCGAGCCCTACAACTGCTGGCTGCCGATCGAGCAGATGACGACCAAGAACGACAAGGCCTATTTCAGCGAGCATCCCGAGTACCACATGTATCTCCACCCGGAGATGCCGAGCTACCAGACCCTGATGGCGAAACGTGACGCCATGGTTGCCAACCACCCGAAGCTGGCCTTCGTCGGTGCGCACATGGCGAGCTTGGAATGGAATGTGGACGAGGCGGCGAAATTCCTCGACGCCCATCCGAACGCGGTGATCGAAACGGCCGCCCGCATGGCCCAGATCCAGCACCAGTCGGTCCGCGACTACGCCAAGGTCCGCGCCTTCTTCATCAAGTACCAGGACCGCATCCTCTACGGCACCGACCTGACGCTCAACCCCGGCGAGGACCCGCAGGGCTTCAAGAAGGTCGCGCACGACTACTGGACGGCGGACTGGACCTATCTGGCCACCAGCGAGACCCAGCACGTCAACGACATCGACGCCGACGCGCGGGGCCTGGCCCTGCCCAAGTCGGTGATCGACAAGATCTATTATAGCAACGCCAAGCGCGAGTTCTTCGCCAAGCGCGAACACTGATCGTAAGGGGGCTCCATGACCGTCCGTTTCCTGCTGGCTTCCGCGGCCTTCGCGGGCGTTCTAGCCCTGTCCATGCCCGCCGTCGCCCAAGTCGCCCCCACGGCCGCCGCCACCGGCGTTCGCGGGGCCGACCCTCTGGCGGCCACGGGCAAATGGTCCATCCCCGAGCGGTCCCAGGCGCGCACGCCGCCCATGGGCTGGAATTCGTGGAACGCCTTCCGCACCGAGGTCGACGAAGCCAAGGTCATGGGCGCGGCCAAGGTCATGGTCGACAGCGGCCTGTCCAAGCTCGGCTACACCTATGTCAACATCGACGACGGCTGGTGGCTCAAGCGCCGGCAGTCGGACAGGCGCCTGGAGATCCGCACGGCGATCTTTCCGTCGGCCAAGGTCAAGGGCAAGGACACCAGCTTCCGCCCCTATACCGACACGCTGCACAAGATGGGCCTGAAGGCCGGCATCTATACCGACATCGGCCGCAACGCCTGTTCGCAGGCCTATGACCTGCACTCCCCCAACCTGCCCGAAGGCACGACGGCCGAACGCGAGGTCGGGCTCCAGGGGCACGTCGATCAGGACATCGCCCTCTATTTCAAGGACTGGGGCTTCGACTACATCAAGGTCGACGCCTGCGGCATCAATGTCTACGGCCCAGAGGCCGAAGTGGTGCGCAAGTACGCCTATGCGCCGGCGCCGCCCCTGATCGACCAGGTCTCGATCAACCGCACCGACGTGCCCGCCGTGCGAGCCCGATACGCCGAAGTGGCCCAGGCGCTGAAGACCTACAATCCGGACGGCGACTACATCCTGGCGATCTGCAACTGGGGCTCGGCCGACGTCCGGTCCTGGGGCAAGGACGTCGGTCACATGTGGCGCACCAGCGGCGACATCACGCCCACCTGGACGCGGATGCTGCACAATTTCGACAGCGCCTCGACCCGCGCGCTCTACGCCAAGCCGGGCGCGTGGAACGATCCGGACATCCTGTTCATCGGCCACGGCGAATTCGATCAGAACCACCTGACCGAAGCCCGTTCGCACTTCGCGCTATGGGCCATGATCAACGCGCCGCTGCTGATCAGCTACGATCTGCGCCAGGCGCCGCAAAGCCTGATGGACATCTGGGGCAATGCCGACATCGTGCGGCTCAACCAGGACCCCGGGGGCCACCAGGGCGTGATCGCCTACGCCTCGGACGACGTGCAGATCATCGTCAAGACCCTAGCGAACGGCAAGAAGGCCGTGGCCCTGTTCAACCGGGGCCTGGGCAAGACGGACGTGACCCTCACGGCCGCGCAGCTGAAATTCGCCGGCGACACGCCGATCCAGCTCAAGAACCTGTGGGACAACAAGACCGCGCCGACCGCCTTCACCGGCGAGACCAACTTCACGCTGGAATCGCGTCAGACCCTGGTCTTCGAAGCCTCGGGCGTGCGACAGCTCACCGACGGTGTCTATCTGTCGGAAATTCCGGGCGACGTGAACGTGGCGGTCGACGGCGTGATCGCGCCCGAGCCCGATCCGGTCGTTCACCGCATGCGCAACGCCTGGGGCGAGACCCGCGGCTCCGGCGAGCGCCCGTCCTACGCCGGCTGGGGCGGGGCCCAGGCCGATGCGACGCCTTACGACCAGGCGCTGCGTATCGGCGGCCAAGGCTTCGACACCGGCATCGGCGTGCTCGCCAACTCCCGCATCGAGGTGCGCAACACCGGTCACACGCGCTTTGAAGCCCGGGTCGGGGTCGACGATTCCACGCGCAACACCAAGGACAAGGTCCGCTTCGCCGTCTACGGCGACGGCAAGCTGCTGACCGAAAGCGCGCCCATGAGCCTTGGCGAGGCCCCCCGCTCGCTCATGGCCGACATCAAGGGCGTCCGCATCGTCGAGATCGTCGCGCGGTCGGAGACCACGACCAGCGATCTCCCGCTGGTCGTCACCTGGGGGGACGCGGCGCTGCGCCGCTGAGGCGTCAGGCCTTGTAGAGGCTGATCCCGAGCCGGTCCGCCGCCTGGTCGATATAGTCCGGAGCGGCGGCGTCGGTGATGAGGCAGTCGAGATCGCCGACATCGATGATGCGGTGCAGGCAGACCTTGCCGAACTTGGACGCGTCGGTGACCGCGATGACTTCGCGCGCCGTCTCGACCATCTTGCGGTTCAGCTGCGCCTCGGCCTCGTGATGCGTGGTGATGCCGCGCTCGACGTCGAAGCCGTCGACGCCCAGGAACAACTTGTCCAGCAACAGGTCGTCCAGCGCCGCGACGGTTTGGGCGCCGTAGAAGGCCATGTTGCGGCGGCGAAGTTCGCCGCCCAACATGACGATCTTGATCTTTCGTTTCTGGTTGAGGACGCCCAGCACATCGAAGTCGTTGGTGACGACGGTGATGTTTTCCTCGTCCGGCAGGAACCGCGCGATCTGCAGGGTCGTCGTGCCGGAATCGAGCATGATGGAGTCACCGGCCTTGACCATGCCGGCGGCCAGCTTGCCGATGCGTTCCTTTTCCTCGGTATGGCTGACGCGCTTGGTCTCGATGGCCGGCTCGGCGCCGGCGTTCACGACCTCGGAGGAGATCGCGCCGCCGTAGGCGCGCGTCGCGACGCCGTGCTCTTCGAGATAGTGCAGATCCTTGCGGATGGTCTGCATCGACACGCCGAACAGTTCGGACAAGGGCGTGACTTGAACGCTGCCGCGGGTCCGGAGCATGGCCGTGATCTCGCGGCGGCGTTCAGACGTATCGCGCATCACCTTAACGGAGCCATCCGCCATAAACCGCATCCCATGACCGAACCGCAGCTGAGCGGCACGGTTTCGGTATAGCGCGCCGGAGCGTGCCTTTTAAGCCCTTCATCGTCAATGGTAGGACAAAGTCGCCGCCCCCAGCCTCACCGCACGCCAATTGCGACGCTGTCAAGTTTCGATCTGGCATGAAGCGAAGGTCGGTCCCCTGGCGCCGGCGTCTAGGGGCCGTGGATGGCGGACGCCCCCTTCGCCCTGTTCAACTGGGCCATGGCGACGAAGATCAGAACGCTGGTGACCAGCAGCACGGCGGCCAGGGCCAGCATCGGCGCGAGGTTGCTGCCCGTCGCGTCGCGCACCAGCGGCACCAGGTTCTGGGCGATGAAGCCGCCCAGATTGCCGATCGCGTTGATGGCCGCGATGCCGGCGGCCGCGCGAGGCCCGCTGAGGAAGCTGGGCGGCAGGCTCCAGAACACCGGCTGAGCGGCGAAGATGGCCGGGGCGGCGATGCAGAGCATGGCGAACTTCAGCGCCGCGCCAGGCAGGATCACGCTCAGGGTCAGGGCGGCCGCGGCCAGCAGGGTGGGGCCGGCGATGTGCCAGGCGCTGGCCCCGTGCCGCGCGGCGTGACGCGGCACGAGCCACAGCGCCACCCCGACGAAAATCCACGGGATGACATTGATCAGTCCGTTGACGGTGTTGGAGACCCCGAACGACTTGACGATCGTCGGCAGCCAGTAGCTCAAGCCGTAGGCGCCCAGCGGCATGCCGATATAGAGGCCGGCCAGCAGCAGAACGCGCGGGTCGAAGATCGCCTTCCAGGCGCCGCGATGGTCATCGACCTCCCCGCCCCGCTCGTCGCTCAGGACCTTGGCCAGCCAGGTCTTCTCGGCTTCCGGCAACCATCGGGCCTGGGCCGGGCCGTTCGGCAGCCGCCATAGGACGTAGGGCGCCAGCAGCACCGCCGGGACGCCGGTGACAAGGAACACCCACTGCCAGCCCGCCAGCCCCAGGGCGCCGTCCAGATCCAGCAGCAGACCGCCCACGGCCGCTCCGACGGCGTTGGCCACGGCGCTGGCGATCATGAACAGGCCGACCATCCGCGCGCGATGCGCCTGCGGGTACCAGAGGGTCAGGACGTAGAGCACGCCGGGGAAGAACCCCGCCTCGGTCACACCCAGCAGGAACCGCAGGACATAGAACATCGTCGCGTTCTGGGTGAAGCCCAGGGCCAGGGTGACCAGGCCCCAGGTGAACATGATCCGCGCGAACCAGACCCGGGCGCCCACCCGGGCCAGGATCAGGTTCGACGGCGCCTCGAACAGGAAATAGCCGATGAAGAACAGCGACGCGCCTAGGCCATAGGCCGCCTCGGTCAGGCCCAGGGCCTGGACCATGTCGAGCTTGGCGTACGACACATTCTGGCGATCGATATAGGCGATCAGGTACATCAGGCAGAACAGCGGCATCAGCCGTCGCGTCACCCGCCCGACGGTGGCGCGCTCCATGTCCAGGGACGGATCAGGCATGCGATGATCTCTCTTGGGATTTCGGGCCCGCGATCGGGGCGACGTGGCGAGGTGGGGCGGTGGAGTCACGCTCGATCAGGGCATGGCCCAGAACGTGGTCCGCGAAGACTTCGGCCGACGGCTCGGCCGATCGCAAGGCGCGTATCAGCCGATCCAGGGCCACGGCCGCCATCTGCCGCACGGGCTGTCGTACGGTGGTGAGCGGCGGCCAAAGCGTGGTGGCCACGGTGGTGTCATCGAACCCCACCACGGTGAGGTCGCCCGGCACGTCGAGGTGTCGGCGATGGGCCACCGACACGGCCGCGGCGGCCATGTCGTCGTTGCTGGCGAAGATCGCGGTGGGCCGAGGGTCGGCGTCCAGCAGTTGCTCGGCGGCGCGCAAACCCGAGCCGTAGGTAAAGGCGCCTTGGGCCAGGATCAGTTCGGCGCCCTCGACGCCCGCGATCGCCGCGCGCGCGCCCTCGAGGCGCTCGGCGCTGGCGGTCTGGTCGGGGTTTCCGGCGATGAAACCGATCCTGCGGTGACCCAGATCCAGCAGATGCTGGGCCATGGCCTGGCTGGCCTGGCCGTCGTCGATGCGGACGTTGATCGCGTCGGTCGGCGGACGCCCCGCGGCGACCACCGCGACGGGCAGATTGGCGGCGCGCAGGACGTCGCGGACGATGGCGGACTCGCCCAAGGGCGGCGCCAGGACCACGCCCTGAACGCCGGACGCCAGCAGCCCTCGCACCGCCTGGGGCGACGGGGCGTGGCCATTCTCGCCCCGCACCAGGATCAGCCGGGCTCCGGCGCTGGTGGCCTCCTCGAACACGCCGACCAAGAAGTCGCTCATGAAGGCGGCGCTGGGATTGGAGTAGATCACCCCGATCCGCAATTCCCCCGCCATGACGAGGTTGCGGGCCGCGAGGTTCGGCGCGTAGCTCAGCTCACGGATCGCCGCGAGAACCGCCTCGCGCGTCGTTTCCCGGACGCTGGCGCCGTCGTTGATCACTCGCGACACGGTCATGCGCGAGACGCCCGCCAGTCGCGCGACGTCGACGATGGTGGCGCCGCGGGGGCGATCTGGCCTGTTCAATGAATCCCCTTCTCGACGTCGGCCGGCGACAGGGCCGCGAGTTGGTCGGATCCCCCCGGCGAGTCTCCCGCACGAGTCCATTGGGGCGCGGGGGGCCGACGAACGCAAGCGCCCGGCGATCCGGAGCGTCGCCCGAAAAAAGCGCCCAGGCCGGAACGGCGACTAGCCGAACCGGCCCGGGCGCCGCCCAGGGGGAGGTGAAAGGGGCGGCTCAAAGTTAGAAGCTGTAGCGAAGACCGACGTGATAGAACCGGCCCATCAGGTCGTAGAGCGCCGGGTTGGCGTCCAGACCGGTGTTGGTTTGCGGCGACGGTGTCGGATCCTTGTTGAACAGATTGGCGACCTTGAAATAGGCCGTGAGCCCGTCCTTGACGTCGTAGGAGCCGCTCACGTCGACATAGGTCGCGCCCTTCATCTGGTTGTTGTCGATGGTCGGGTAGTTGTTGTTATCGGCTGCGCTTCTGCCCACCGGACAGCTGCCGGCGGCGCACTCGATGTACTGTCCGCCGAAGACGCCGTCGCTGAACCAGCGTTCCTGCAGGCTGAGGCTGAACCGATCGGAGCTCCAGGTCTGGACGGCAAGAACCTTCCAGTCCGGCGTGGCGCCGGAGTTCTGGCCCGCGCTATCGACAACGGAGCCGCCGGGGAAGCCTTGATTGGTGACGAACTTGTGGGTGTTCGTCGCCAGCGCGCGCAGGTCGAAGTGGCCGGGTACGCTCGGGACATCGAACCGGTAGCTCGCTTCGATGTCGAAGCCGCTGGTCTTGATCGAGGCCAGGTTGAACACTTGGGCGTTGACGAAGGGGGTGCCCGGGTTGAGGTTGAAGCCGCCGCAGTACTGCGTCAGACCCGAATAGCAGAAGTTGACCACTTGCTGGGCGCTCAGGCTGGAGATGCCGCCGTTCAACACAATGTTGTACCAGTCGACGGAGGCGCTGAAGCCCGGCAGCCACTTCGGGTTCGCCAGGACGACGCCGAGCGTGAAGTTCTTGGCGATTTCCGGTTTCAGATTCGGGTTGCCGATCACATTCTGGAAGAGCGTCAGCGCGCCTGGTCCCGCGGGTTGACCCGGTGGGGGCGTGCCGTTCGAGGGAATGGTGAAGTTGGGCTGCGTCGTCGTGACCGGCGCGGCGAACAGCTCCGACAGGTTGGGCGCGCGGACGTCACGCGAGGTCACGGCCCGCRGGCGGATCCCGTCGATCGGCGTGTCCCAGGTGCCGCCGACCTTCCAGGTATAGACGGTGCCCGAGGTGCTGTAGTCGGTCCAGCGGCCGGCCATGTTGAGGTTGGCCTTGCCGGCGGCGTCCGAGTCCACCAGCGGCACGTTCACTTCCGCGTAGGCTTCCTTGACGCTGTATTTGCCGGCGCCCGAGTGATAGTTGCCCGCGAACCAGTTGTTGCCCGCCGTGTTTAGAGCCGGGTCGGCTGGATAGTCTGCGGTGTAGGGCGAAGCCGCCGAACCGTCGCCATAGGGGTCGCCTTGCACGTGGTACTGCTCGCGGCGATACTCGGCGCCGAAGGCCAGCGCGATCGGGCCGGCCCAGCCCTGGAGGGGCTCGCCGCTGAAGTTGATGCTGGCGACGTCCTGCTTCTGGACCGAATGCTGATACGGGCCGTTCTTCGGGGTGATGTAGGCCAGGGCCGCGTCGCTGGGCGTCTGACCGCCGAAGACGTTGATCGGTTGGCACCCGTTGGCGCGGGCGGTCGCGTCGACGCAGACGATCTGGCCGTTCAGCGTGGTCGCCTGGACGGCCAGCCGATACCGCGGGTTCAGCATGATGTCGTTGACGTGGATGTTCGTCGTGTTCTCGCCGTGCGTGTAGTAGGCGTCGTAGCTCCAGGTCGTGTCGAACGCAGTGAACTTGCCGTCGGCGCCGACCACGCCGCGATACTGGGTCCGCGTCGGATGCACCGAGATGTTCCTGGGCAGCAGCGCGTTGCTGGTGCCGAACGTGAACTGGGTGATGCCGGCGTTGGCGCAGGCCGTCACGACCGACGCCGGCAGGTAGGGGTTGGAGCACTGCATCGTCAGGCCCGTCGTCGCCCCGCCCGGATTGGGCTGGTTGGCGGATTCGACGCGCGCGATGTTCAGGGTGCCGTAGATCTCGTTGTTGTCGTCGATATCGTAGGCAACGCGGCCGTAGCTGTTCATCCGTGTGATTTCGGACTGCAGCGACGTGCCGATGCCGACATTGCCCGACAGGTCGCCGCCGACACAGAAGCCGCCGTTCGAGTAGCAGTTGCTGACCGCGCCGTTGGCGGCCTTGGACGGCACGCCGTTGGAGCCGTACTGGAACTGGAACGGGTTGCCGTTCTTGTCGAAGGCTGTGCCTTGGAGCGGGCCGGCGCTGATCAGGCCGTACTTGGTGTACTGATAGGCTTGGGCGTGCTCGCGATAGAGATATTGCGGCGAGCCGTCGTTGGTGACGCCGCGATTGACCAGGGTGGCGGTCGTGTACCAGTCCCGGCTGCCGGGCGCGTCTTCGCCGAAGCCGCCGGCGGGAACGCCCTCTTCCTCGTCATATTCCGCGCTGACCTGGACGTGCAGGCGGTCGTTCAGGAAGGCCTTGCCGCCGGCGACCTGCAGCAGGAACTGCTCGTTGTCGCCATAGGTGGTGACCCCCGCCGAGACATTGGCCTTGAAGCCTTCGAAGCGCTTGTCGGTGATGAAGTTGACCACGCCGCCGACCGCGTCGGAGCCGTAGGAGGCGGACGCGCCGCCGGTCACGACATCGACCCGCTGGACCAGCAGTTGCGGGAACAGGCTGATGTCGGGAACGCCGGTGATATTGGCCGGAACCACGCGCTGGCCGTCCAGCAGGGTCAGGGTCCGGATGGTGCCCAGGCCGCGCAGCGAGAACGAGCTCAGGCCCTGCTGGCCGCTCGAGGTGCTGAAGGTGCCCGTGGTCGCGCCCGTCGACCCCTGCAAGGAGGGCAGTTGGGCGATGGTCGTGAAGATGTTCGGCTCGGCGTTGCGCTCCAGGTCGGCCTGGCCCAGGGCCTGGGTCGGCGTGGGGGCGGTGAAGCCGCTGGACCGGATCCGCGAGCCGGTGACGATGATCTCGGTCAACGCCGTGGCGTTGGGATCAGAAGCAGCCGGGGCCGGCGCCGTTTGGGCGCTGGCCGATCCAGCCGATACGATCATTGCGAATGCGCTCGTCGCGAACAAAGCGCTCAAAAAGGATGGTCCGACACCACGCATCCTGCAGCTCCCATTTTTCGTTGAGTCCATCGACGGATGGCCTGCCAGGAAGCTGTCAGACAAAGGCGGCCTGAACCATTACGACCATGGTCGTAGGGTTACCGGTCCCAACGACGAAGGGCGCGACGCCCAACGGACGCGCGCCCTCCCCCAACCGGCCATCGACCGCCTTGATTTAGCGAACTATTTCGCCCGCACCGCGTACAGAGCGTGATGGGTCAGCACGAACAGGGTCTGCTTGTCGGGACCGCCGAAGACCAGCTGCAGCGGGCGTTCGGGAACATCCACGCGCCCCAGCTCCCGGCCGTCCGGCGCATAGACGAACACCTGGCCGTTGGCGACGTAGACGCGGCCCTCCCCGTCCGTGGCGACGCTCTCGCCGCCGCGATCGGCGAAGGGCTTGAGGTCCGTCACCGCCCCCTGCTTTCCGACCCGTCCGCTGTAGGTCTTGTTCTCCGAACTGTTGGCGACGAACACCCTCTGGCCCGGCTTGGCCGTGGTGAAGCCGTAACTATCGAGCGCATCGGAAAAGCGCAGGCCCCGGTAGTCGGGCGGTCCCTGCTGGATGACCCGATAGGCCGGCAAGACCAGGCTGCCGTCGGGCGAGACGTACTCTTTGGGCTTCGGAAGCGCCATGTCGCGGGCGAACATCTCGGCCAGGGTTGTGAACTGATAGGTCGTCAGATCCAGTTGGTCCTCGAACTCCCCGTTCTTCCACCAGTTGACCGGCAAGGCCGTCGCCGCGCCTGCGTGATCGCCCGCCGGAGTCGCCGGGATTACCGTGACCTCGCTGTCGGGGCTGCCCGGCTTGAAGCTGTAGACCGTGCCGTCGCGGCCGTCGGACGACAGCACCAGCAGATCGCCTGAGGCGTCGACGGCCAGGTTGATCGGATCCAGCGTGTTGTCGCGCACGATCGACAGCTTGCGCGCCTCCGACCAGCTGTAGATGCGCTGGTGGCGGCGGTCGGTGAAGTAGAGCGTTCCGGCCGCATCGACGGCCCCGCCGCCCAGGGAATAGAAGCCCTCGGCCAGCTTCTCCACCTGGGCGCCGGCGGGGAAGGTCGAGGGCGCGACCGGCGGCGGGTTGGCGGTCAGGTCCAGCACCGCGAACTGGCGCTCGCGCACCTCCAGCCCACTGGTGACGTCCTGGATCGCGTTCTCGTAGGGATATTTGGTCAGGCGCAGGAAGGTCGTGCAGCCGTTCTCGTCGCAGGTCCCCACGCCGCTCTCGCCGTTCACCGCCACGTTGCGGAAGCGGATGTCGCGTGAGTTATAGACCTTGATCGCCGCCGCCGCCGGCTTGCGGGTCCGGGTGACCCGATAGCCGTGATAGTTGGCTACCAGGATGTCGTGGGAGTCGCGGATCTCCAGCGAGACGGTGTCCTCGCCCTCGCCGGCCTCCTCCTCGGTCTGCGGCGCCAGGAACTCCCAGTTGGCGACCCGGTTGAGGCTGATCTCGGTGCGCACGTGGTGCTCGACCGAGGCCTGGTAGACGTGGCCGGGCGTCTGGGTGTCGGAAATATAGATGCCGGAATAGGCGTAGGTGCTGGGGCTCCAGATGTTGGCGAAGGTCCCGCCGCCGCCGTTCGTCACCCACAGGC
>NZ_JBFTZS010000054.1:0-14872 GCF_056406675.1 Caulobacter sp. P1_B12_2
GGTCACCGCCTCATTGTAGCCGGCCGCCGCCCGGGCGCGGCGGGCGCCGCGGGCCCGGGCCTGGCGCGCGGTCAGCACGCCGCCGACCGCGCGCGCCGTTTCCGGCAGCGGGGTGGAGGGCAGGGCGGCGTAGCCGGCGATCCGGGCCACTTCCTCGACCAGGTCGGCCTTGCCCTGCACGTCGCGGCGGAAGGTCGGCGGAGTGACGCAGACCAGGCTCTCGGCGTTCATGGCGAAGGCGGTGGTCGACACGTCGCTCGGCGCGGCGACGGTGAAGCCCAGGTCCGTCAGGATCTTCAGCGTGCGCGCGGGCTCGATGGCCAGGCCCGACAGGGCCTCGACATAGGCCGGGTCGAACAGGATCGGGCCGGGCGCGGCCGGAGCCTCGCCGGTCACCACGACCTCCGAGGCCTCGCCGCCGCAGAGTTCGAGGATCAGCTTGGTGGCCAGTTCCAGGCCGGGCACGACCGAGCCGGTGTCGACCGTGCGGGCGAACCGGTACTGGGCGTCGCTGTTGATGCCGGTCGTGCGGCCGGTCTGGGCCGTACGGATCGGGTCGAACCAGGCGCTTTCCAGGAAGACGTCGGTGGTGTCGTCCGAGCAGCCCGTGCTTTCGCCGCCCATCACGCCGCCGATGCCGATCGGCCGCTCGCCGGCGGCGTCGGAGATCACCGACATTTCCGGGGTCAGGTCGTAGGTCTTGCCGTCCAGCGCGATCAGGTGCTCGTCGCCGTTGACGCCGTGGTGGCCCAGGCGCGCCTCGATCACGGTCCCCACCAGCTTGGCCGCGTCATAGACGTGCAGCGGGCGGGCGCGGTCGTAGGTGATCAGGTTGGTGATGTCGACCAGGGTGTTGATCGGGCGCAGGCCGATGGCCTTCAGCCGGTCGGCCAGCCACTTGGGCGAGGGACCGTTCTTGACGCCCTTGATCAGGCGGCCGCTGAACGTCGGGCAGGCGTCGCCGTCGACCTTGATCGTGATCGGGCAGGGGAAGGTCCCCGGCACGGGGGTGATCGACAGGTCCTTCAGCGTCCCGACGCCGGCCGCGGCCAGGTCGCGGGCGATGCCGGCCACGCCCAGCCAGTCGGGGCGGTTGGGGGTGACCTCGAAGTCGATCACGGCTTCCAGGCCCAGGGCCTGGGAGGCCGGGGTCCCGACGGCCAGGTCGTCGGACAGCTCCAGGATGCCCTCGGAGCCGTCGTCGGCCTCCAGCTCGGAGCCCGAGCACAGCATGCCGTTGGAAACGACGCCGCGCACCGGCTTCTCGACCAGGGTGACGCCCAGGCCGGGCACATAGGCGCCGATCGGGGCGTAGACGGTGGTCAGGCCCGGACGGGCGTTGGGCGCGCCGCAGACGATCTCCTTGCGGCCGTCGACGGTGTCGACCTGGCAGACGCGGAGACGGTCGGCGTTGGGGTGCTGCACGGCCTCGACGATCTTGGCGACCGTGAAGGACGCAAGCTTTGTCGCTGGGTCCGTGACGTGTTCGACCTCGAGGCCGGCCATGGTCATGGCGGCGACGACGGTGGTGGCGGACGCCTCGGTCTCGAGGTGGTCCTTGAGCCAGGAGAGGGTGAATTTCATTAGCGGGTTTCCAGCGTCAGCAACTGGTCGAGGAATTGGTCGGGTCCGGTGAAGCCCAGGCCGAAGAACTCGCAGTTGATGAACTCGCAGTCCGAGACGGGGATCGCGCCGACCACGCTGGTCGGCCCGGCCGGGCGCAGCACGAGGTTGCGCATGTCGCCGCCGTTGTGACCGAAATTGGTGTTGTCGAAATTGACGTTGTTGAGCACCAGCATCACGGCCGGGCCCTCGATGAAGCAGTTGCGGAACGTCCTGCCGTTGATCGTACGCTGGCCGGCCTTGAGGACGGCGCGCGCCAGGTCGAACAGCGAGATGTCGACGTTCTCGAACACCTTGGCCATGGGGTCGGTCGGGATGCGGCCGTCGCGGCCGCCGGGTTGGAAGCTCATCAGCTCAGTCCTGAAGCGGCGTTCGGCGCGGCGAAGGCGCTGAAGCCGTAGTGATCCAGCCAGCGGCCGTCCGAGCTGAACATGTCGCGCAGGTCGGGCATGCCGTATTTCAGCATTCCCAGCCGGTCGACACCCATGCCGAAGGCGAAGCCCTGGTACTCGTCCGGATCGATGCCGCAGGCGCGCAGGACGTTGGGGTGAACCATCCCGCAGCCGAGGATTTCCAGCCAGCTCGTGCCCTGGCCGATCCGGATCTCGCCGCCCGAGCGGTCGCACTGCACGTCCATCTCGGCCGACGGCTCGGTGAACGGGAAGTGGTGCGGCCGGAACTGGGTGGTCACCGCGTCGGTCTCGAAGAACCGGGCGATGAAGGTCTCCAGGGTCCACTTCAGGTGGCCCATGTGGATGCCCTTGTCGATCACCAGGCCCTCGACCTGATGGAACATCGGCGTGTGGGTGGCGTCGCTGTCGCAGCGATAGGTGCGGCCGGGCGCGATGATGCGGATCGGCGGCTTCTGGCTGACCATGGTCCGCACCTGCACGGGGCTGGTGTGGGTGCGCAGCAGCATACGCTCGCCCGACTCCTTCGGATTGAAGAAGAAGGTGTCGTGCATCTCGCGGGCCGGGTGCTTCTCGGGGAAGTTCAGGGCCGTGAAGTTGTGGAAGTCGTCCTCGATGTCGGGCCCCTCGGCCACGGCGAAGCCCATCTCGGCGAAGATGGCGATCATCTCGTCCATCGTCTGCATGGTGGGATGGACGCTGCCGCGGCGGCGATGCGGCGCGGGCAGGGTCAGGTCCAGGGTCTCGCTGGCCAGGCGCGCGTCGAGGGCGGCGCTTTCCAGCGCGGCCTTCTTGTCGTTCAGCGCCGTCTGCGCGCGGTCGCGCAGGACGTTGATCGCCGCGCCGCGCTCCTTGCGCTCGTCGGGGCTCATGGCGCCCAGGGTCTTGAGCAGGCCCGAGATGGAGCCGGTCTTGCCCAGGGCGGAAACGCGCACGGCGTCGAGGGCGGCGAGATCGCCGGCGGCGGCGACTTGCGCCAGCACATCGGCTTCGAGGGAGATGAGATCGGTCATGACGGGGTTCCGTCTAGAGGATTTGGAGCGGAGGTTGAACCGATAGTTGGGCTTTGCGTCGCATCCGCTTCCTCCCACGTCCGCCATCCTCGGACTTGTTCCGAGGACCCCTGCTTCAACCGCGAAGAAGGCGGATCCGTGGGGCGGTGAGATTGCAGCTCCCTCCCGACCGACAACTCGGCTGAACGAGGGGTCCTCGGAACAAGTCCGAGGATGACGGTGGTAAGCAAACAGCAAAAAGCCCTCCGGTTCGCACCGGAGGGCTTTTCAGATCGCGATCGGGACGAACCCGATAAAGACCTTAAGCGGCCAGGGCGGCGCGGACCTTGTCAGCGATGGCCTTGAACGCAGCCGGGTCTTGACCCGCGATATCCGAGAGGACCTTACGGTCGATCACGATACCCGCCACGTCCAGGCCGTGGATAAACTGCGAGTAGGTGAAACCCTCGACGCGAGCGCCGGCGTTGATGCGTTGGATCCACAGCGAACGGAAGGCGCGCTTGCGCACCTTGCGGTCGCGGTACGCGTATTGACCGGCCTTGTCGACGGCGGCCTTGGCGGTGCGGATGGTGTTCTTGCGGCGGCCGTAGAAGCCTTTCGCCTGCTCAAGAACCTTCTTGTGCTTGGCGTGGGCGGTGACGCCCCGTTTGACGCGAGCCATGTGTCAGCGCTCCTTAAAGGCCGTAGGGCATGTACGAACGAATGGTCTTGGTGTCCGAAGCACTCATGACCTTCGTTCCGCGGTTTTGGCGGATGTACTTGCCGTTGTGGCCGATCAGACGGTGACGCTTGCCGGCGACGCCGGCTTTCAGCAGGCCCGTGGCCGTGATCTTGAAGCGCTTCTTCGCGCCCGACTTGGTCTTCAACTTAGGCATTTCGCGTCGGAGCGTTTAACGGCCCCGTCCTCTAGAGAGCATGACGAACCGCCATGGCATGCCATTAGCCAGGCGGTTCCGGAAAGGCGGGGTTAGTACGGGAAAGGGGCGCAGATGGCAAGCGCCGTCTCCGCCCCTCCCGTGACTTCCGCCGGAGCTTAGTTCGGCGGGTTGTTCTTTTCGAGGAAGGTCACCGTGGCCGACAGCATCTGCTGGCGGGTGGCTTCACGGGAAAGCCAGTGGTCTTCCTCGCGCAGCGTGACGAATTCCACCGGCTTCTTGGCCCGCTCCAAGGCGTTGCGCATGTCGGTGCTCTGGCTGTACTGCACGACGGTGTCGTCCTTGCCATGGATCAGCAGCACCGGGCCGTCGGCGTCGTCCGCATGACGGGCCGGAGAGCGTGCGTCCAGCTTGGGATCGGAGATCGAGGTGACGCCGAACAGGCGCTTGTGATAGCGCACAGTCGGGCTTTCCTCGCGATAACGCAGGGTCTCGAACTTGATCATCTCGCCCACGTCGCCAATGCCCGCCACCGAGACCGCGCAGCGATAGACGCCTTTGTCCAAGGTGATGCCGGCCAGGGCCGCGTAGCCGCCATAGCTGGCGCCGGTTATGCAGACCCTCTTGGGATCAATGACGCCTTGCTTGGCCAGGAAGCGGACGCCGTCCGACAGGTCGGTCTGCATCTTGCCTCCCCATTCGCCATCGGCGGCGCGAATAAAGCTCTCGCCATAGCCGGTCGAGCCGCGGAAGTTGGGCTGCAGCACGGCATAGCCGCGCGACGCCAGGGCCTGGGCCCACCAGTCGAATCCGGCCTCGTCCCGCGACTCCGGCCCGCCGTGCGGCAGCACGATCAGCGGCAGGTTCTTGGCGGTCTTGCCTTGCGGCAGGGTGAGATAGCCATGGATCGCCAGGCCGTCTCCGGCGGCATAGGTGATCGCCCGCACCTCGGCAACGTCGGCGCTGGTCAGGCCGGGATAGGCTGAGCCGACCTTGCTGAGCTTTCTTGCCGCCAGGTCGAGCAGGTAATAGCCACCGGGCTCCCCCGTGCCTTCAACATAGACTACGATTTTTGAATAGTCCGACGTGTGCGACTGCAATCGGAGCTGCCGACCGGGAAAGACTCCCACAATCATCGACCATGCGGCCGCGAGTCGGGGCTCTTCGAACTGGTATTGCCTGTAGCCAACCTCGGTAACCGTGCCGATGACATGGTTGGCGTCGTCCAGCACAACATCGAATGAGCTGTCGGGCCCGTAGAAGTCGCCCAGCTTGCCATCGGCGATCGAGACGTTGGCCAACTCATAGGCGCCGGTCTTCTCGTTGCGAATGGACATCACAATCGACTTTTCGTCGAGCGACAGGCCTTCCATGCTCGGTCGGTCGAGCGCGGCGGTGACGACATAGCCATCCACCCACTTGCCGTCCTTTCGCAGTTCCATCGACCAGCGCGCGGTCTCGCGGTCGTAGCGCGTTCGGGCGATCACCGTGCCATCGGTCTTGAACATATAGTCGCCGGTCTTGAAGTCGCCCATCTGCACCATGGCCGCGATGCCGGTGTCGGGATCGACGCGATAGAGGTCGAAACGCCCCTCCTGCCGGGATCCGTAATCCTCGCCCGCGTAGAATTGGGTGAAGATCGTTGGCTTGCCATCCACCATCCCGCCGATCGGGTTGGCGCTGAGAACATTGTTGATGGTCTCGTAGGATCGCTTTGGAATCTGGACCTGGGCGCCGGTCTTGATGTTGATACTGGTCGCCTGGAACTGCTCGCCAGCATAGGTGATTTCATAGATCGTGCCAGTGCGGGACACCTCGGCCAGCACGTGGCCTGGGTCGGGCCAGCTGACGCCGCGCATCTTGACCTTGCCGAAATCGACGCTCTGGATCTCGCCGCCGTTCAGCGGTTGGATGATCACCCGGCTGGTTCCGCCGTCATGGGCGATGTAGGCCAGATTGGCGCCGTCGCTCGAGATCTCTACGTCGGTGATCGCCGGCAGGCGACCGTAAGCGTCGAGCGACCCCGCCAGGGTGGCGCTCGACGAAACCAGCGCGGCCATGGCGGCGCCGGCGAACAACTTGAACATGTATTTCCCCAACTCAATGTAGAATATTTAGCGGGGCATGCTGAAGCTGTCGAGGGTCAAGCGGCGGCTTTGGCGCGGCGCTCGAGCGTCAGGGCGAAGGCGATGGCCGGGATCATCAACACCGCGCCCAGCCAGTAGGGACCGCCGATCGCCAGACCGAACAGCGGACCGGCCAGCATCGGTCCGGTCATCCGGGCCAGCGAGCCGGCGGCCATGTTCAGGCCCAGCATGGCGCCTTGCTTGTCGGGCGGGGTGGCGCGCGAGATCAGGGCCGCGATGCACGGGAAGACCAGCGACTGGCCGAAGGCGGTGCAGCCCACGGCCAGGGGCACGAAGGCGCTGGTCGGCACGAACGGCGTCAGGGCCAGGCTGAGCGCGATGATCGCCAGACCCGCCGTCAGCACCTTGGCCTCGCCGAACCGGCGGGCTAGCCGGCCGGTGATCAGGCCCTGGCCGACCGAGGCGATCACCCCGATCACCGCGAAGCACAGACCCACCTGACGCGGGCCCCAGTCGAAGCGCGCCTGGGTCCACAGGCCGAACACCGCCTCCATGCCCGCGAAGGCGGCGGTCGAGATCAGGGTGACCAGCAACACGCGCGACAGCACCGGATGGGCGGCGGCGGCGGCCAGGTGGTCGCGGCGGCGGATCACCGGCGCGTCCTTGTGGCTGGGCGCGCGGCTTTCGACCACGAACAGGAAGACGCCCAGGGCGGCGACGGCGGCCAGGGCGGCGGCGGTCAGCAGCGGGATCTGGAAGGCCAGGCGTCCGGTGTCGGAATGGCCGAAGAACTTGGCCACGCCGGGCAGCAGTCCGCCCAGGGTGGGGCCGACCACGAAGCCCATGCCGAACGCCGCGCCCAGCAGGCCCATGCGGCCGGCCCGCTTTTCCGGCGGGGTGACGTCGGCCATGTAGCCCTGGATGGTCGAGATGTTGCCGGTGGCGCAGCCGCTGACCAGGCGGATCGCGAAGGCCCAGGCGATGGTCGGCGCGAAGGCCAGGGCGACGTAGCAGAGGGTGTTGGCCAGAATCGTGACGATCAGAACCGGCCGCCGGCCGATCCTGTCGGACAGCCGTCCCCAGAACGGCTCGGCCAGGAACTGGCCCAGCGAATAGGCCGAGAACAGCGCCGTCACCTGCCAGGGGCTGGCGTTCAGCGACTTGGCGTAAAAGGGCAGCAGCGGGATCACCAGGCCGAAGCCGACCAGGTTGATGAACACCACCAGCAGCAGCACGTAGAGCGCGCGCGGCGTGGCGTCCGGCGTCTTCACGGCGGTGGGGGCGGGCGGTGCGTCGAGCGTGGTCATCAGGCCGCGCGGTTTACGCCCGATCCCGCGCCGTGGCGACCGCTATCTGAAATTTCAGAAGGCGGCTGCTAGGCGCGGGCGTTGCGACCCGTCAGTTCGGCGGGTTGTTCTTCTCGAGGAAGTCGGTCACCGAGGTCAGCATCTGAAGGCGGGTGGCGCCGCGTGACAGCCAGTGATCCTCGCTGGGCAGGGTGACCAGCTCGACCGGCTTGCCGGCCTTCTTCATGGCGTCGGCCATCAGCGTGCTCTGGACGTAGGGCACGACGGTGTCGTCCTTGCCGTGGATCAATAGGACCGGGATCTCGATCTTGGCCGCCTGCTGCACGGGCGAGATGACGGCCAAGTCGGGGTCCTTGACCCCCTCGGCGCCCATGAACCGCAGCCAGTAGCGCATGGTCGAGTTGTTGCTCGACGAATAGAGCTTGTTGCTGTCGGTCAGCATTCGCTTCAGGTCGGCGGGGCCGGCCACCGAGGCGGCGCATCGATAGACGCCCTTGTCCAGGGTCGCGCCCGCCAGGGCCGCGTAGCCGCCATAGCTGGCGCCGACGATGCAGACCCGTTTGGGGTCGATCGTCCCCTGCTTGGCCAGGTGGCGCACGCCGTCCGACAGGTCGGTCTGCATGGCCTTGCCCCACTGGCCGAACCCGGCCTTGACGAAGTTCCAGCCAAAGCCTTCCGAGCCCCGGAAATTGGGTTGCAGCACCGCATAGCCGCGCGAGGCCAGGGCCTGGCTCCACCAGTCGAAGCCCAGGGTGTCGCGCCCTTCCGGCCCGCCGTGCGGCAGCACCACCAGCGGCAGGTTCTTGGGATCCTTGCCCTGCGGCAGGGTCAGGTAGCCGGTGATCTCCAGGCCGTCGGCGGCCTTGTACTTGATGGGCTCGACCTTGTTGACGCCCTCCTGGGTCAGGCCGCGGTAGACGTCGGTCAGGAAGCGGGCGCTCTTGGCGTTCAGGTCCACCAAGGCGTAGGCCGGACCCAGGGTCGGGGAATCGACCCAGACCACCAGTTGGCGCTTGTCGTCCGACCACGAGGCCAGCGACACCTGCTCGCCGGGGAACGCCTTGATCACCGCGTTCCAGCTGGTCTGCAGCTTGGCGTCGAAGAAGATGTAGCGGCGCTCGTCGCCGATCAGGCTGAACGCGCCCACCAGGCTGGAGCCGTCGGGCGCGTGGATCAGGCTGTCGAACCTGGCGCTGTCGGGGATCACCACATGGCCGCCGTCCAGCGCGTATTCGTTCAGGACGGTCTTGTCCTCGTCGTTCTCGTCTTCCATCCAGACGAGCACCGAGCGGCCGTCGCGACCGAGACCGGCCAGGCCGCGTGACCCCATCTTGGAAACGGCGCGGTCGGCCGTGATCCAGCCGCGGTCGCCTCGGATCCTCAGCGACCAGTCGCCCTTCTTCTGGTCGTACCGCGACTGCGCCAGGGGCAGGCCGTCGGTCGACACCAGCCAGTCGTCCGTGTCGTCGTCGCCGCCGCCGTCCAGCATGCGGGTCGCGCCGTTCTTCAGATTGATCTTGTAGAGTGTGTTCTGGCCGACGCCGTCGTTGAAGTGCACGGCCTCGACGAAGGCGTAGGGCACGCCGTCGATGAAGCGCACGTCGGGAGACTCCAGGACGACGTTCATCGCCTCCTTCTCATTCTCCATCAGCAGGCGCTGCTTCTTGGTGACCAGGTTGTAGTCGAAGGCCATCAGATATTCGCGCTTGGGCCCGCTCAGGCCGTAGGGCTGGGCCGTGCTGGAGGTAGTGACCAGGATGTGGTCCATGCCGGCCCATTGCACGCCGCGCAGCTTGGTCGTGGCGAAGTTCATGGCCGAGATCAGCTTGCCGCCCTCGGTCGCCTCGCGGATCAGCAGCATCCGGTTCTCACCGTCGGTAACGGAGATCGCCAGCTTCGTGCCGTCTGGCGAGATCTCGACCTGTTCCACATTGGGCAGATGGCCGTAGACCGAAAGCGGCGGAGCCCCCGCCGCCGGCGCGGCGTCGGCGCCAAGGGCCGTGGTCATGACAAAACCGGCCGTGACGACGGCCAAGACACTCTTCAACACGCGAAATCCCCCCGAACTCCGCTCAAATTAGCAAAGCCAGCCGTACTGTCGAGCTTGTTTACATCGTCCAGTTGAGGCGGCCCCGTCCGGGGAGCGCGCAAAGAAAAACGCCCCGGCCTTGCGAGGCCGGGGCGTCTCTCAGGATTTGGCGTGAGCCGATCTTAGCGCGGAGCCAGGATCATGATCATCTGGCGGCCTTCCATGCGCGGCTCGTACTCGACCTTGGCGATCTCGTCGAAGTCGGCCTTGACCTTCAGCAGCAGCTTCATGCCCAGTTCCGGGTGCGCCATTTCACGGCCGCGGAAGCGCAGGGTCACCTTGACCTTGTCGCCTTCCTCGAAGAACCGGGTCATCGACTTGGCCTTCACGTCGTAGTCGTGAATGTCGATGTTGGGGCGCAGCTTGATTTCCTTGAGCTCGACGATCTTCTGCCGCTTGCGGGCCTCGTTCTTCTTCTTCTGCTCCTGGAACTTGAACTTGCCATAGTCCAGGATCTTGCAGACCGGAGGGTTCGCGTTCGGAACGATCTCGACCAGGTCCAGGCCAGCTTCCTCGGCCGCTTCCAGCGCGGCGGAAATCGGCATCTCGCCTTGCTTCTCGCCGTTTTGGTCGATCAGCAGGACGCGAGGGACGCGGATGTCATCGTTGATACGCGGACCATCCTTGACGGGCGGCGTTTGCATAGGACGGCGAATAGGGCGGCTCCGGTGTTGTTTAAGGGCTTTTGCCGCCGGACCTGTTGATCCTTAGGCACACTGTTTAAAGCGTCGTATCTTTGAATGAGTTCGCGCGGAGTCCAGGGGACGCCGCGTTCGCAAGTGATATATGACGAAGGAGTCCCGCGCTATCAAGGCGCATGGCGCCTGAGGCCCGTCTTTTAAGGGGCCGAGCAGGCCAAACAGGGGTGCGGGGAGCGAAACGTCAGGGTCGGGTCGGCCTCCATTTCCATTCGCGACCCGTTCAAGCCTCCATGACCACCCAGACTTCCGCCGCCCGCCACACCCCGATCGAGGACGTTCACGCCCTGCTGATCGGCTCCAGCTTCATCGCCGTGGGCCTGACCCTGCTGAAGGCGGCGGGCCTGTCGACCGGCGGGGTCGCGGGCGTGGCGCTGATCGTCTCGTACCTGATCCATTGGCCGGTCGGGGTGCTGTTCTTCCTGCTGAACATACCGTTCTACGTGCTGGCCCAGCGCACCCTGGGCTGGACGTTCACCGGCAAGACCCTGGTCACCAACCTGATGCTGGCGGGGCTGGCCCTGGGCATGCCGTTCTGGCTGAAGATCACCACGGTCGATCCGGTCTTCGCCGCGATCTTCGGCGGCACGATCATCGGCATGGGGATCCTGGCCCTGGCGCGGCACAAGTCCAGCGTCGGCGGCATCGGGGTTCTGGCGCTGTGGCTCTATGAAAAGCGCGGGATCAGCGCCGGCAAGGTGCAGATGGCGTCCGACTGCGTGATCGTGGCGGCGGCCTTCGCGGTGATCAGCTGGGACAAGCTGCTGCTGTCGATCGTCTCGGCCGTGGCGCTGAGCGTGGTGATCATCGCCAACCACAAGCCGGGACGGTACGAGGGGTACTGACATACCGTTTCGAATAACGCCGATATTCCACTGTGAAGTTTGGTTAATTTATTGTAAAGCTAAGCGGAGCCGCACGCCGCTACTGGCGCTGTCTTGGCCCGATAAGCGTCGCATGTCGGAAACCTGCGACGCTTGATCCTCATGGGGGTGAGAAGTGCGAAAAAGTCATTTGATCATTGCGGCCGCGTGCGCGGTTTTGGGCGCGACGGCGGTCTATGCGGCGGATCCGCTGGGCATGATGTCCAAGGGCAGCGTCTGGAGCGCGACCAACGCGCTGAAGAGGCTGGTGGCTGCGGACAATTCTCCGATGAACCGGTTCAACCTGGCGACCGGCTACCAGCGTACTGGGCGTATTGAGCAGGCTCGAAGCCTCTACCGCGAACTGCTGGTCGACGGGCAGGCCACCACCGCGACCTCGACGCCTGCACAGCACGCCCCCTCGCGGGTCTTCAACGTGGCCGACGAGGCCGCCTCGCGGCTTCTCTATCTCGATTGGATGAGCTCAGAAACGACGCGGAAGGTCATGGCGCGCAACTCGGGGGCGGTTTCGGCCGATGTCGTCGGCATCGACGCCTCGGCCACGGTGGGTGGCCCGACCTACGGTGACGTGTCCGATGAGGCGGCGAAGAAACTCGATCGGCAAGCGCGTCGACGCGCGTCTTACTAGCCCGCCAACGTGCCTAACGATTATTTACAAATCATAGTGAACTAAAACCTTCACCGCACGCTCCTGTTTTCGGAACAAGTCTTCACACGTCGGAAGCCTGTGAAAATTTGAAAATTTGGAGGACGGAAAGTGCGGAAAATCCACGCTATGCTTTTGGCTGCCTGTGGGGCACTGGCCTCGACGGCGGTCCACGCTCAAAATAGTGCAAATGCACTAACGTCTGGCGAAATCGCTGCTCAGTCTCAACCTGTAGCCGAACCCGACGCCTTGAAGCTGATGGCTCAGGGCGATGACTGGGCCGGGACCAACGCCTTCAAGAAGATTGTGGCCAAGAAGGGCGGTCCGGTGGATCGGTTCAATCTGGCGACCGGCTATCAGCGGACGGGACGGCTGGTTCAGGCCAAGGCGATCTACACCGAGCTGCTGGTCGATGGTCGCACCACGATGATCTCGGCGATCCCCATCGGCGGTCTGGGCGGTCGCACGTTCAACGCCGCGGACGAGGCCGCTTCCCGTCTGCTCTATATCCAATGGCTGCAGTCGGGCGGCGTGCGAGCCAAGTCGGTTTCGGGCGTCACCTCGGCGGACCAGCTGGGCGTCCCCGCCGCCACGATCGAAGGCGGTCCGCGCGGCGAGGTCACGGACGCGCAGGCCGTTGCGCTTGATCGTCAGGACCAGAGCCAGGGCGTGGCCCCGTAGAAAGGCCTAGCGCGGCAGCAGAGAGATCGCCGCGCTGGCCACGGTGCTGACCGGCAGGGCCTTCAGGTCCGGCGAGCGGATCACCGCCACGTGGCCGCGCGGGCCGCACAGCTCGGGGTCCGAGGCGTCCGAGAACAGGGCGATGGTCGGCGCGCCGGCGGCGGCCAGCAAGTGGGTCGGGCCGGTGTCGTTGCCGACCGTCAGGGCCGCCTTGGCCCCCAGCACGGCCAATTGGGCGAAGTCGGTGCGGCCGGTCAGATCGCGGGCCTGGCCCACGGCCTTCTGGATCTGGCGGGCCATGGCGCTTTCCTGTGGGCCGCCGATGATCACGATGTCGAGCCCACGCGCTTTTAGAAGCGCGGCAAGTTGAGCGTAGCTCTCGACCGGCCAGCGCTTTTCGGGCCGGTGGGCCGAGCCACCCGGCACCAGCAGCACATAGGGCTTGGCCGCGGTCGCGCCGGCCACCGGGCGCGGCTCCTTGGTGCGGCGCAGGATCCACGACAGGTCGGGGGCGGGTGCGCCGCCCGGTTCGGTCGGAGCGTCGGGCCAGATGCCAGCCTGCTTCAGCTGGTCGGCCTGCCGCTCCAGCGTGTGCATGTGATAGCGGGCCTTGCCGCGCTGGGGCAGGGAGCAGCCCGAAGCGATGCCCGACCATTGCGGCGCGAACGGCCGCAGGGCCTGGAAGTACCAGTTGGTGCGGCTGTTGGTCTGCAGGTCGTAGACCCGGTCGTAACGGGCCTTGCGCAGTCGGCCGAGCAGGGCGGTCAGGTCGCCGAAGTCGCTGGGACGGCCGTCGGTCTCCACCGTGTTGAAGTACGGCGACAGCTTGGCCAGGGCTTCGAAAGGCGGGGTGGTGAGCAGGGTGATCTTGGCGCGCGGATGGGCTTCGCGGATCTTCTTCATCGCCGCCAGGGCCAGAACGAAATCGCCGAGGGCGCCCAGCTTTATGACCAGGACCTTCTTGATTTCCTTGCTCAACTTTTCGTCTCCAGAACGCGTGCGTAGACCTTGAGCGTTGCTTCGACCATCGCGTCAACAGAATACAATTTTCGGGCGCGCGCCCGCGCCGCCATGCCCATGATCTGCCGTCGGGCCGCCCCCGCCTCGCAGGCGTTCAGCAGGGCTTCGGCCCAGGCCTCGGGGTCGCCCGGCGCCACCAGCCAGCCCGTCTCGCCGTTGACGACGGTCTCGCGCGCCGCGCCGTGGTTGGCGGCCATCACCGGCTTGCCCATCACCTGCGGCTCGACCGCCGTGCGGCCGAAGGCCTCGGGCTCCAGCGAGGGCGCGATGGCCAGGTCGGCGACCAGATAGGCGGCCGGCATGTCGTCGCAATGGCCGACCAGCTTGACGCTGTCCCGCAGCCCCGCCTGGGCGATCATGTGCTCCAGTTCGGTCCGATAGGCCTTGCGGCCCTGGTCGTCGCCGACCAGCAGCAGCAGGATGCGGGTGTCGGAGATCGCCTTCAGCCGCGCCACGGCCTCGATGACCATGGCCTGGCCCTTCCAGCGGGTCAGGCGGCCGGCCAGCAGCACCTTCAGCCGGCGATCCTCGGAACTCACGCCCCAGGCGTCGCGCAGCGCCTTGACCCGTTCCGCCGAGACCAGGCCAGGCTCGAAGCGGGTCAGGTCGACGCCGCGCGGGATGGCCACCACGCGGTCGGCGGGAATGCCGTGCTCGGCGATCACATGGGCGCGGGTGTATTCGGAATTGGCGATCACCAGGTCGCCCTTGGTCATCACGGCGTTGTACCAGCGCTTGAGGCTGGACTTGGCGTTGTAGACGCCGTGATAGGTGGCCACGAACGGGACCTTGGTCGCGTGCGCCGCCCACAGGGCGCTGAAGGCGGGGGCGCGCGAGCGGGCGTGGACCAGGCTCACCTTCTCACGACGGATCAGGTCGATCATCCGCGCGGCGTTGCCCAGCATGATCAGCGGGTTCTTCGACTGGGCCGGCATCTGGGCCAGGCGGCCGCCGTCGGCCTCGAGCCGGGACGCCATGCGGCCGCCCTTTGTGGCGACCAGGGCCTTGCCGCCCTGGGCGATCACGCCGTGGGCCACGTCGATCGTCGTCTGTTCGGCCCCGCCGGTTTCCAGTTCCGGGGTCACCTGCAAAAGAGTGAAATCGTCGGGGAGGATGGACACGCGTTGCTCTAACCAAGTTAGGGGGTCGTAGTTATCGAAATGAACAAGGCCGCGCCATGACCGATTCCCTTCAGCACCTCGTTCGCAACGACAATCTTCGGTTGGCGTACCGCGTCGTGCCCGGAACCCAACCCACGGTCGTGTGGCTCGGTGGATTCCACTCCGACATGGCTGGAACCAAGGCCCAGGTCCTGGCCGATCAGGCGCGGGTCACCGGCGGCGGCTATCTGCGGTTCGACTATTTCGGCCACGGCGAGTCGGACGGCGATTTCGAAGGCGGCACGATCACCCGCTGGCGTGAGGACGCCCTGGCGGTGATCGACGAGCTGACTGAAGGACCGCTGGTGCTGGTCGGCTCGTCGATGGGCGGCTGGCTGGCCTGCCTGGCTGCCGTGGCGCGGCCCGACCGGGTTAAGGC